>JAJRST010000152.1 GCA_024278645.1 bacterium
CTCATCGAAGAGCTGTTCAAGGCGGAAGTGAATTCCAAAATAAAAATCACGCCGGAGCAGGTGAAAGAGGCCATCAACAAATCCAAGGTGAGCTGGAAGCTGCGCTACTGGATGGAGCCGAACCTGGATTACGCCCAACGCGTGGCGCAAGCCATGCGCGAGCGCGGCTACGCCGATGTGGTGGGCGAAATTCTCGCCTCCAATCCCGAAACCAATCTCAAGCCGAAGGACTTTGAGACCAAGTATCTCTCTTTTCTGGACGTGACCGATGAATTTCTTGACACGATAAAGGACCTGCCGATCGGCGAGATATCGGACCCCATCGAGAGAAACGGCGTCTATTTCATCTATCAGATCGTCGACGTTCGTCGCAACCCGGTGACTGAAAACGAATACCGGGATCAATACGAAAAGTATCGACAGATCCTTTACTACCGCCAATTGAAAACCGAGGCGGCAAAGTATGTCAGCAATTTTATGACGCCAAAAAATGTGACCACCAAGGGAGATGCCTTTCGCCTGCTCGCCGACGCCGTGAGCGAGTGGAAGCAGAAAAAGCCGGACGATGATGACTTTATGCAGGCGCTGCAAAACGCCGCGGATGAGCAATCGGCCATGAAAAAACTACGAGACAATTTGAACCAACCCCTTGTCACTTTTGAGGGCGGTGGATGGACGATCGGGGAGTTTCTCGATCGCTTTGATCCCGGCGCCATCAAGGCGGACCCGAAGGAAAAGCACGATGTGCAAAGCCAGCTCAATGAAAATATCGCCCTGACGGTTCGCGACTATTTTCTGGTCAAGGCGGCGAGGAAAAAGCGCCTTTTAAAATCGCCCGATCTGAAAAGAGAGCTGAAAGAGTGGCGAGATAAATGGGTTTACCGGGAAACGCGAAAATATTATACGCAAGACATCAAAGTGAGCGACGAGCAGGCGAAAGAATATTTTGAAAAATTTAAAGATCGCTACAAAATTCGCTGGAACGATGAACCGACTTTTGAAGAGTTTAAAAACCAGGCCAGGAGAGACGCCGCCATACAACTGGTGAAAGCGCGATTGAATCACAAAGTCGATTCATTGTCGAGCTACTTTCCGGTTGTCGTCAATCAAGCCGTGCTGGATACCATCAGCACAATCGAATTTGAAAAATCCAGGTGGGCCGCCATGCAGGTTTTTAAAAACAGCAGCAAGCGAATGGCGGCGCCTGTTGCAGACCCGGCGTGGGGGTTTTAGCCGCGCCGTAAATACAGCAGTCGAACGAAATCAGGGTTGACAGATGATGACTAGCAGGAATGGGGGAGTGTAGTGGAGCTGGACAAAAAAAGTTTCATTCCCTTGTACTATCAATTGGCTGATTTGTTGAGGGAAAGGATTGCCGATGTAAGGCTGACGCCCGGCATGGCCATCCCTTCCGAGTTTGATCTGATTCAGGAGCACGGCATCAGCCGCGGCACGGTGCGAGAGGCGCTGCGGCAGCTCGAACAGGAGGGGTTGATCGAGCGACGCAAGGGGGTGGGCACGTTCGTCAGTGCGCCCAAGATTGAGCACGAAACGGATCGCGTCATGGGCTTTTCGAGAGTAATGCAAATGACCGGGAAAACCGCTTCGGCGCGGCTCATTGAAATGCGCAAATACCCGGCCCCGCTTTCCATCAGCGAAAAAATGGGCCTGCCGGAAGGCGAGAATATTTACCTGGTCAAACGCCTGCGTTTTGCCGATGACGAGCCGCTGTTGCTCGAACATTCTTATTTTCGCCAGGAGGTTGGCGAGAAACTGCTCGATGAGGATCTGACTCGCTCCATTTATTCTCTCCTCGAAGGAAAATATCATTACAAACTCTATCGATCCGAAAACACCCTGGAAGCGCAGTCGGCGAAAAAAGAAGAGGCCGACCTTTTGTGCATTGAAGCCGGCAATCCCGTGCTTGTGCTGAGGCGCCTGGTGTACTTTGACGATGGGACGCCGTTTGAATATGCAAAGGATATTTACCGCGCCGATCGAACGAAATTCAAGATCCGAACGCAGATGGAACAAATGATAGAGAAATCCCTGGCGGAAAACTTTTTTTAGGAAACGATCAAAAACAATGCAAGCGAAATTGACCGAGATGCAGGTGCGAGAGCGGCTGAAAGATATTAAAGCATTTGTCATTGATCAGGACGGCACGACCTATCTGGAAAACCAGACTTTTCCCTGGACAACCGATTTTTTAAAAGGTCTCGAGCAACGCGGCATCCGCTATCTCTTTCTTAGCAATAATTCATCCAAAAGCCGGGCCGAGCATTGTCGCAAGCTGGCCGAAAGCGGCATTCATGCTTCGGAAGAACAGATTCTGAGCTCGGCCGACGCCACCATCGAGTATCTGAAAACGCTGCCCGGGCATCGGGACATCTATTTGCTGGCCACGCCTTGCGTTGAAAACGACTTTCGGGAGCAAGGATTTGATACGGATGCGAACAAGCCCAACTACGTTGTCCTGGCTTATGATTTGACGCTGACCTTCGACAAGCTGGATAAAGCCTGTCGCCTGGTGCGCAAAGGCGTCCCCTTTATCGCCACGCACGAAGACAACAACTGGATGATCGGCCCGGACGAACATCGGCCGGACGTCGGCGCCCTGGCCGCCGCCATCACCGCCTCGACCAGGGTCAAGCCAAAGTTCGTCGGCAAACCGAACGCCGAGATGGTGCAGGCCTTTTTAAAACGATTGCAGCTCCCCAAAGAGCAGATCGCCATCATCGGCGACCGTATGAATACGGACATTCGTATGGGACAGGAGCATGGATTGCTCTCTTTACTTGTTTTGAGCGGCAAGACAAAGAGGGAGGATATTCCGGAGTCGCCTTTTCAACCCGATTATGTCGTTGACAAAACGATTGATATTCTGAAATTGCTTGAAGAATGAGCGTGATTATTCATGTGCGGAATATTTTACTTGACGGCTGCGTCATGGACGCAACCAAAATCATCTTTCACACACATTTTGGAGAACAGCCGTGAATGATTATGAGACGATAACCGAAGGAGTGGACAAGTCGCTGGATCGAAAGTACAAGCTTTGGCGTATCAGGGCGTTTGTCGGCACATGGTTGGCCTATGCCGGCTTTTATCTCTGTCGAAAAACCATCGCCGTGGCGCAGCCGGAATTTATGAAGCAATTCGGCTGGCGGGAGGCCGAGGTCGGCATCATTCTAAGCGGCTACCTGACGGCTTATGCCGTCGGCCAATTTATAAACGGCGCCATGGGGGACAAGCTGGGGGCGCGCAGGATGCTGCTTCTCGGTTTTATCACCACAATCCTGATGAACATCCTTTTCGGTTTTTCCTATACCATTCTGTTCATGTTCTTTCTGTGGACGATAAACGGCTACGCCCAATCCATGGGCTGGCCGTCCGTGGTCAAAGGCATGTCCAACTGGTTTTCCATTAGAGAGCGCGGCAAGGTCATGAGTCCCTGGGGAACCTGCTATTCGGTCGGGGACGTGGTCGGAACCGGGCTGGCCGCTTTTATCATTGGGCGCGTGGCTGTAACCACGGTACAACCGGTCGGCGGCGAGGCCGTCACTTATGCCGATTGGCGTTGGGTTTTCTGGATCGCCGGCATGACCCTGGCCGTGATTGCAACGATCGTTCTCATCTTGTTTCGAAACAGACCCCAGGATGTCGGCTTGCCGGATATCGCCATCTACCACAAGCAGACGACCACGGTTGAAACCGTTGAAAAGAACATCTGGAAGAATGCAAAAGATGTGCTCAGTCGCGGTCCGGTGTGGATTTTGGGGTTCACCTATTTTGGCGTCAAATTCATTCGGTACACTTTTATGTTCTGGACAGTGACCTACCTGGCCCGTGAAAAGGGCATGGGCACCGAGCTGGCCGGCTATATCTCGACCATATTTGCCATGGCCGGCATCCTGGGCACGCTGACGGCCAGCTACCTTTCGGATGCGGTTTTCAAGTCCCGTCGCGCCCCGATCAGCGTCATCATGCTGTTCGGTCTGACGCTGTCGCTGTTCTTTTTCTATCAATCGCCCGTCGCCCTCATTCCCATCAGCATCGGCCTGGTGGGCTTTATGACCTATGGGCCGGACTTTGTCATCTCCGCCGTGGCGGTTATGGATTTTGGCTCGCGCGAGGGCGCCAGCACGGCGGCCGGTTTTGTCAATGGCCTCGGCTCCATCGGCGCGGCCATTATGCCGGTTATCGTCGGCTTTGTCGCCACCACCTTTGGCTGGGTGTCTGTTTTCTATCTGTTAATCGCCATGTCGATCCTCTGCGCCGTGCTGATGATGACATTGTGGAATAAAGTGGGAACAAATTAGAAGTTTAACGGAGGATGTATTGAAGCATTTTGTACTGTTTATCATTTTGATAATGATTGCTTTCGTGGCCCCGCTTTTATCGCAAGACGGGTTTGTGGGACATTGGACGTTTGACGACCCCACGCACCTCACCAAAGCTGAAATCGGATCGGACCTTGTTCTCACCGGTTCACACAATGCCGTTCCCGGCCCGACGGCGGAGGATGGCGCCGTGCGCATCGGCGTGGGAAGCTTTTATCTTTTGCCGCACGGCGTGGCCCCCAACGGCGGCGGCCATAAAGTCAATGAATTTAGTATGGTCATGGACGTTAAAATCCCGACCACCGGTCGCTGGTACTGCATGTACCAGACCGATTTAACCAACACCAACGACGGCGAGTGGTTCATCAATCCCGCCGGCGCCATGGGCGTGGGCGCCACCGGTTACACGGACGCCATCTTTCAGCCGAATGATTGGTATCGAATCGCCGTGTCCGTAAAGAACGGCGAGCGATACGATTATTACGCCGACGGCGAAAAAGTGTTGACCGGCGCGCCCGGAGATGTTGACGGTCGATTTTCCATGCAACCGGCTGTGCTGCTCTTTGCCGACCAAAACGGCGAGGACAATGTTCTGGATGTCGCCGACATCAAGTTTTTCTCGCGCGCCTTGAGCGACAGCGAGGTGGCCGACCTGGGCGGCTATGAACATGAGATCATCATCCCGCCGGAAGAG
>JAJRST010000001.1 GCA_024278645.1 bacterium
ATAACAGACAGCAACAAAGTTGAATTGCGCCGCATCCAAAGGGGCGACAGATATCATAACTTTTATCTCGTTGGGGAAGGCTTGCAGCCGGGAGAAAAGATCATTTATGAAGGACTGCAAAAAGTCCGTCCCGGCGTCGAGGTTTCCATGAAAATCGTTGACGTTCCTCTCATTAAACAAGAACAGTAAAACATTATGGGCTCCTTTTTTGTAAACAGACCGATTGTGGCGATGGTTATCGCCATCATTATTTTGATTGTGGGGACCATTTCCCTGACCTCACTGCCGATTGAACAGTATCCGGACATCACGCCGCCGCAGGTTCGCGTCAGCGCCACCTATACCGGCGCCAACGCCCTCAACGTGGAACAGTCCGTAGCCACGCCGCTAGAGCAGGATATAAACGGCGTCGAGAATATGATTTACATGAAATCGACCAACTCGAACGACGGCTCCATGTCCATTGAGATTTCCTTCGAGGTCGGCACAGACCCGGACATGAACACGGTGTTCGCTCAGAACCGCGTCTCCGCAGCCACAGCCAAGCTCCCCGAAGAGGTAAAGCGCATGGGCGTCAAGACGGAAAAGTCGCTGCCCTCCATGCTGCTGTTAATTTCGCTGACCTCGGATGGGCGGTACGACCAGCATTTTCTCGGCAACTATGCACTCATCAATATTAAAGATGTCCTGGCGCGCATCAAAGGCATCGGCCGCGTCAATGTGCTTGGCGCCAGCGACTATTCCATGCGCATCTGGATCAAGCCGGATCGTCTGGCGCAGCTCAACATCACTGTTCCGGAAATTATAGACGCCATCCGCTCGCAAAGCGTCATCGTGCCCGGGGGCAAGTTTGGCGCGGAACCGGCGCCGCCTGGCACCGATTTCACCTATACCGTTCGTCTTCCCGAACGCTTGCAATCTGAAGAGGAGTTTGGCGAAATTGTCCTGCGCACGACAGAATCCGGTTCACAGGTTAAAATCAAAGACATCGCCCGCGTCGAACTGGGTGTGGAAACCTACAATATGTTTGCGCGCATGAACAGCAAGGAGGCGACGATCATCGCCATTTATCAGGCGCCCGGCTCCAACGCCGTCGAGCTGGCTGATAAAGTAAGCGGCGCCATGGCCGAATTGGCGACCTCCTTTCCGGAAGGCATTCGCTATGATGTGTCGTTCGATATGACGCGCCCCATCACCGCCGGCATCAAGGAGATCGTCGTCACATTATTCATCGCGCTCGCCCTGGTTATTCTCGTCGTCTTTGTTTTTATTCAGGATTGGCGGGCCACGCTCATACCGACCATTGCCATTCCGGTGTCGCTTATCGGCGCCTTTATCGTCTTTCCGCTGCTAGGCTTTACCATCAACGTCCTCTCGCTGTTGGGGTTGGTGCTCGCCATCGGCATTGTCGTGGATGATGCGATAGTCGTCGTCGAGGCGGTGCAAGTGAACATCGGCAAAGGCATGACGCCAAAGGAGGCGACCAACAAAGCGATGAGCGAGGTGACGGCGCCGGTCATCGCAACGACGCTGGTGCTCATTGCCGTGTTTTTACCGGTCGCCGGGATGGGAGGCATTACCGGAAGGCTGTATCAACAATTTGCCATAACCATTGCCGTATCCGTCGCCTTTTCCTCGCTCAACGCCCTGACTCTCAGTCCGGCGCTGTGTTCACTTTTGCTTCGCGAGTCCAAACCATACAAAGGGCTGCTTGGCAAGTTTTTCGCCGGTTTTAACAAAGTCTTTGACCGGTCGACGAACTCCTATATGAGCTTTACCAACGTCATGGCGCGAAAAATTTCTCGCGGCGTCGTCTTTATCGTCATCCTGCTCTTTGCCATCGGCCTGTTGGGGAAATTTGTTCCGGCGGGCTTTATCCCCGAGGAAGACCTCGGCGGTTTCTTTGTCAACATCCAACTGCCGGACGCCGCATCCCTTCAGCGGACGGACGCCGTGGCAAAAAAGGTGGAAAAAATTCTTTCGGAATTCGAGGAGATCGAATATACAACGACCGCGGCCGGCTTTAGCTTGCTATCCGGCACCATGTCATCAAATGCCGGATTTATTTTCATATCTCTCCAGGACTGGGCGCAGAGAAATGATACGGCTTTGGACCTGGTGGCCAGGCTGAACTCTATTTTTTACAGACAGATAAAAGAAGCGCAGGTTTTCGCCTTTGGCCCGCCCGCCATTCCGGGATTGGGCAGCGGCTCCGGCTTTACCATGATGCTGCAGGACCGCAGCGGCGGTACGCCGACCTTTTTGGCCGAACAGACGCAAAAGTTCATTGAGGCGGCCAGCGCCAGACCGGAAATCGCCTCCATTTTCACTACCTTTCGGGCGAATGTGCCGCAGCGTTATATCGACATCAATCGCGACAAAGCGCTCAAAGCCGGCATCCCGCTCAACTCCATCTATACGACCATCGGTTCTTTTCTTGGCGGCACCTATGTCAATGATTTTAACCGATTCGGCCGCCTTTATCGCGCTTATGTTCAGGCGGAGCCGGAATATCGTCAAAACGAAGATCAGATAAACCTGTTTTACATCAAAAACAAGAACGGCGAAAGCGTACCGTTGTCGGCATTTGTCAAGGTCAGGGAAATCGTCGGCCCGGACTTTACCAACCGCTTTAACTTGTATCGCGCCGTCGAGCTTACCGGGCAGCCGGCCAAGGGCTACAGCTCTGCCCAGGCGCTGAATGCGCTTGAGGAGGTGGCCGCCGAGGTGCTGCCGCCGCAGATGGGCTACGAGTGGGCCAACATGTCCTACCAGGAAAAAAAAGCGGCCGGCAGCGGCGCCATCGTGTTCGTCTTTTCCCTGGTGTTTGTCTTTTTGATTTTGGCGGCGCAATATGAAAGCTGGTCGCTGCCGTTCAGTATTCTGCTGGGAACGCCGTTCGCCATTTTTGGCGCTTTTGCGGCTCTGTTTATCGCCCGATTGTTCAGCGTCAGTTATGAAAACAACATTTTTGCGCAGATTTCCCTGGTCATGCTCATTGCCATGGCGGCGAAAAACGCCATTCTCATCGTCGAATTTGCCAAGCTGAATTTTGACGAGGGCAAGTCCCTTTTTGACGCGGCCATTGAATCGGCGCGGCTCAGATTTCGCCCCATTTTAATGACCGCCTTTTCGTTCATCCTGGGCGTGCTGCCTCTGGTGTTCGCCTCCGGGGCCGGCGCCGAAGCGCGCAAGGTGATGGGCATGTCCCTGCTCGGCGGCATGACCGTGGCCACCGTGCTGGGCGTTTTCTTTTATCCCATGTTGTTCGTCTTTATCGGCAAGATCGCCAAATATGAAGAAAAGCGACACGCCGCATCGGAATCGACCTGAATTTAAATCCGCGCGGGAGCGGTTTTTCCGCCTCCCCGCCAACAGCTCAACTTGAATTTTAACTTTTGACTCGCGATCCCATGAAAAAATTACTTTTTATACTCTGCACGACGACTCTTTTCGCCTTTACAAGCTGCGCCGTGGGGCCCAATTTCACAAAGCCCACAGTCGAGGTCATGGACAGCTATCGGACGGAATATGTTCCCGTCGATTCGCTGATCAACCTGGAATGGTGGACGCTCTTCCGGGACGCCGACCTGGATACGCTGGTGCGCGCGGCTTTGAAGGAAAATAAAAACCTGCTCGTTGCCGCCGCGCGTATCGAGGAAGCACGAGCGGCGCTGGGTTTCACCAGGGCCGATCTCTATCCAAAGCTCGACATCCAGGGAGCCGCGACTCGCGGCGATCTGACAAACGGCTTTAAACTGAATGCCGTGGAGAACAACTTTTTCATCGCCCCGGTCGTCGGCTGGGAAATCGACTTTTGGGGCAAGTATCGCCGCGCCGCCGAAGCGGCCCGCGCCGAGATGCTGGCCACGCAGTACGGCTTTCACTCGGTGCAGCTCGGTCTGATCAGCGAAGTGGTCGGCGCCTATTTTCAACTCATCGATTACAAGCAGCGGCTTGATGCAGCAAAAAAGACGTTGAAACTTCGAGAGGAAAGTCTGGACATCATCCAAAAACGATTTAACCAGGGCATCATCGCCGAAATAGACCTGCACCAGGCGCGCATACAGCGTGAAATCGCCGCCGGCGCCATTCCGGTATTCCAGCGCGCCGTGGCGCGTATGGAACACGCTTTGAGCATTCTGATCGGCCGTATGCCGCGGGGCTTTGACGTCGGCGAAGGGCCGGACCTTTTTACGTCGCCGCCCTATATCCCCGCCGGGCTGCCGTCGCAACTGCTGGAACGTAGACCGGATGTGGCCCAGGCCGAGGCGCTGCTTCATGCGCAGACCGCGCGCATCGGCGTGGCGCAGGCCATGCGTTTTCCGAGCATCAGCCTCACCGGTCTGTTTGGCGGCGCCAGCAACGAACTGGCGTCGTTGACGAGCGACGGCCTTGGCTGGTCGGTTACAGGCGGACTGTTTGGGCCGGTATTCAACTTTAATAAAAATGTTCGTCGCGTGGACATTGAAAAGGCGCGCACGCAGCAGGCGCTGCTACAGTACGAGAATGCCGTTCTGCAAGCCTTTCGCGAGGTTGAAGACGCTCTCGTCGATGTACAGACCTACCGCACCCAGGTTGAGGCGAAAAAACGCGAGTACGAAGCGGCTTACCGGGCCGCCGAGCTGGCGCGCAGCCGTTACGACAAGGGCGTGACCAGCTACCTGGAAGTTTTGGAGGCGGAGCGCAGCCTGTTCAATGTGGAGCTGCAATACTCGGAAGTGCGACAATTGTATAGCAATGCGTATGTGAGATTGTACAAAGCTTTGGGCGGCGGCTGG
>JAJRST010000153.1 GCA_024278645.1 bacterium
CATCGAAACGACAGGCCGCATTCAAGGGGCTGCCGAAAAAGTACCATCGTTATCTTGAACAGGTTTTAGAACGAGTAAAAACAACAACATAAGAAAAGCGTCGCATGACTATTCAGCTTAAACACACCGGCCGTCAATGAATTCCCAAAGGCAAAACTATTGCGGGCAAAACCATGAATTTAAGCTCATGACATGGAAAAACGATTTGAATAGCACGCTTTTTAAAGTAGAGAACTGCTAATAATATTGTCCAAAATGGTTTTGATTTTTTCTGTCTTTGAATAGTTACAGCATCGCCTTGTTATAAAGGCGACGCCTTAAATCGGGCGCGGCCAACTTTTGTCTTTTTACTTTTGTCTTATGTGAAGACCCCGCTCAGCCTGACAAGCTGGAGTTTTCACACAATCTGTACAATTTGGGAAAAAACAATGATCCTCCTGGTCTGTACCTCCTGCGCCGCCGACTATGACATGAATGAACCGCTTTGGCGGTGCCGTTGCGGCGGTTTGCTGGATATTCAAAACATCCCCCGCTTTGAGCGCAACAGGATCGACGCGGCGATGCCCGGACTGTGGCGCTACCGTCACGCCATACCGGTGCAGCGGGACGAAAACATTGTCACACTTGGCGAAGGATTTACGCCGATCATTGCGCTGAAAATTCATGGTCGCGACATTCATTTCAAGATGGACTTTCTCTTTCCCTCCGGCTCGTTCAAGGACCGCGGCGCCACGGTGATGATGAGCCAGGCCAGGGAATTGGGCGTTGAACGCGTGGTCGAGGACTCGTCCGGAAACGCCGGCGCCGCCATAGCCGCTTACGCTGCCGCCGCCGATATTGCCTGCGATATCTATATTCCCGCCGATACATCGCCGTCCAAGCTGGCGCAAATAGAGGCGACGGGCGCATCGCTGCACAAAATTCCGGGCAGCCGCGAGGATACGGCGCGGGCCGCTCTCGAGGCGGCGACAGAGGCCTATTATGCCAGCCACTCGTGGAACCCGTTTTTCTTTCACGGCGCCAAAACCATTGCCTACGAAATATGCGAGCAGCTCGGCTGGCGCGCACCGGACATCTTTATCGCGCCGGTGGCCAACGGCACGCTGCTGCTCGGCGCGGTCATCGGCTTTGCCGAACTTTTGGCCGCGGGAATCATTCAAAAAACGCCGAAACTCATCGCCGTGCAGGCGGAGCATTGCTCGCCGCTGGCCACGGCCTTTGCGTGTGGATCGAGCGCGGCGGCGAGGATCGATAAAAAACCGACCCTGGCCGAGGGCGTCGCCGTGGCCGAACCGGTACGCGGCGGGCAAATCCTGGCGGCGGTGCGCGCCAGCGGCGGCGAGTTTGTTACGGTTTCGGAAAACGAAATTGCCGCCATGCTTCGGGACATGCACGAGCGCGGCGTCTACATCGAACCGACGGCCGCCGTTGCAGCCGCCGGCGCGGCAAGGTGCGTCAATCGTTTTGCCGGGAATGCGCTGATCGTCTCGGTGTTCACGGGACACGGGTTGAAAAGCAACAAGGCTTTCAGGAACAAGGGCTAGCGATGCACGGTTCAAGGCATTGTCCATGTATCGTAAAACCAAGCGGACGCCAAGGAAAAAACCGTTTTACTATGAAGAGAGCCATAAGAAAAACATACCCGTGGATTGTCGCCGGTCTCCTTTTCGTCATGTTGTCCTGCCGACCGGCGGGACAATGGCGTCGCATCGACGACGGCCTGAGCATCGGCGAATTTCACACCGCCGCGCTCACGCCGTGGCGCCGCATCTCGCTGTTCATCGTAAAAATTGATCCCCGTAAATATCAATTTCAACTTTTGAGCGTCTCGGAAAAAAGAGGCGCCCCGCTGACTGCGCGGGAATGGTGCGAAAAGTACAAGCTGATCAGCGTCATAAACGCCGGCATGTATCAAACGGACATGACCTCGAACGTTGGCTTTCTCAAGAATTTTAACCATAGAAACAATAAACATATCAACGCATCGCATAAATCGCTCGCCGTTTTTAACCCCGTTCATGCGGACGATCCGCCATTTTATATTTACGACATTGACGAAACGGATATCGACTCTGTACTGCAACGCTACCACACGGCGATCCAGAACTTGCGCCTGATAAAACGCCCCGGGGAAAACCGCTGGCGCCAACAAAACGAAAAATGGAGCGAGGCGGCGCTGGGGCAGGATAAAGACGGCAACGTGCTGTTCATTTACTGTCGCCGGCCGGTGTCCATGCACGACTTTAACCGGGCGCTGTTGTCGCTGCCCATCGGCGTCGTCTGCGCGCAGCACCTGGACGGCGGGCCGCACGCGTCGCTGTACTTTGCGCGCAACGGCGTCGTCAAAAGCTTTATCGGCGCAGCGCAATTGACTTTTGCCCGGGACGAAATCATCAGCGGCGTGGCGCTGCCCAATGTCATCGGCTTTCGCAAACGCACCCAGACGACGGATGAACGATAAAAAATGTAACTATTCAGGCCTTTATTTGACATGATTAACAGGATGAACAGGATTTCTAGGTTTTTATCCGGCAAATCAAAATAATTATCATAATATGGCTTCACAAAATGAGAAAGAAGGTTAACTAAATAACAAGCGCTTACGACGCTCTTTATTCGTCGAGTTGATAAAACGGGTTGAAAACACAAGCCCGGCAGCCAATTACGGTATTCTATGATGGTAATATCGTCGGTGAGTTTGTCGCGGATGTCATAGTGGAATATGTGATTATTCTGAAATTCAAATCTGTTCGCCGAGTTGTCGCTACCCATGAATTACAATTAATGAACGATTTGACCGTCACCGTAAGGATGTAGGTTTGATTATCGATTTTAGAGAAAAAAGTTAAAGCGAATGGTAAAATATCTTCCGGCAAATTCATCGGAAAGATGATCAAGATTAACAGGATAAATATAATCCTGTTAATCCTGTTTATCCTGTCAAAAAATAAAACCTGAATAGTTACCAAAAAATTACAATAAAAGCAGAATAGTGCTTGCGTTATTCTTTCATATCCGCTATCTTTTAAGCAAGAAGCACCCTTGCTGAACAGCAATTTCTCATCGCCTCGAATTATTAACATCACCAAACGGCACATTTTCGTCGCATATAAAAAAACAAGCCTCGGCATCACGGCGTGGTCGATCTCTACACGGGACGCCGTTTTGCGCTTGTGAAAAACGGGAGAGACAATGAAAAATTCCGATAGCAGCAGACGGCGATTTTTAAAGACCCTGGCCCTGGGCAGCGCGGCCGTTTCCCTGTCAACCCTGGCCCGCTGTTGCGCAACGTCGGCAAAGCCGAACATTCTGATCATTTTCGCCGACGACCTGGGTTTCGGCGACCTCGGCGTGTTCGGCCATCCGACCATTGCCACGCCCAACCTCGATCGCATGGCGGCCGAGGGGCAAAAGTGGACCAGTTTTTACGCCGCCGCCAGCGTGTGCACGCCCAGCCGCGCCGGACTGATGACCGGACGCCTGCCGGTGCGCAGCGGCATGTGCAGCGATAAAAAACGCGTGCTGTTCCCCGACTCCGCCGGCGGTCTGCCGCAGAGCGAGATCACCATCGCCGAGGCGGTGCGGCAAGTGGGCTACAAGACCGCCTGCATCGGCAAGTGGCACCTGGGGCACCTGCCGCCCTACCTGCCGACGAACAACGGCTTTGACTATTACTTTGGCATTCCCTACAGCAACGACATGGATCAAATAAGACGATTGAGCCGTGAAGAACATACGCACCCCAAGGTTGAAAATTACAATGTGCCGCTGATGCGCAACGAAGAGATCATCGAACGGCCGGCCGATCAGAATACCATCACCAAACGCTATACCGAGGAAACGATAAAATTCATCAGGGAAAACAAGGATCATCCCTGGTTCATCTACCTGGCTCACTCGATGGTGCACATCCCGCTGTTTGCGTCGGAAAAATTTCGCGGCAAGAGCCCGCGCGGCATTTTTGGCGACACCGTGGCGGAGATCGACGACGGCGTCGGCCGCATCCTGGAGACGCTAAAGTCGCTGCATCTCGACAAGAATACGATGATCGTGTTCACCTCGGACAACGGCCCTTGGCTTCCCTTTCGCGAGCACGGCGGCTCCGCCGGATTGCTGCGCGACGGCAAGGGCACGACCTGGGAAGGCGGCATGCGCGAGCCGACTATTTTTTACTGGCCCGGCAAAATAAAGCCGATGGTCGTCGCCGGCATCGGCTCCACGCTCGACCTCTTTACCACCATCGCCGCCCTGACCGGGGCGAAAGTCCCCATTGACCGAATTATGGACAGCATGGACCTGGGTCCGACGTTGTTCGAGGGCAAGCCCAGTCCGCGCGATGTGATGTTCTACTATCGCGGCCAGCAGCTCTTCGCCGTGCGCAAGGGCGCCTACAAGGCGCACTTTGTCACCATGACCGCTTATCAAAAGGACAACAATCGGCGGGAGCACGATCCGCCGCTGTTGTTCAACCTGAATCATGATCCGAGCGAAAAGTACGAAATATCGGCCCGGCATCCGGAGGTCATTGAAGAGATTCGACAAATCGTTAAGGAACATGAGCTTAATCTAATCAGGGGCGAAGACCAGTTGGCGAAAAGGATCAATGGAGATTGATCCTGCGAGTGAAGGTTAAAGGCAAGGGAGACGAAATTCAAATTTGAAATTCGAGATCGACATCTTGATTATTTAAAAGTTGTTCGTTGCCTTTTTGCAACAAAGGCGTAATAAAAATTAAAGATGAAGGCTCTTTAAAGCTTCATTTTTGTCTCTTGTTACAATAATTATGAAAACATCTCGGCAGTAAAAAACTTTTGTGGCTCGATGATTGCATAAGACAAGAGCACGCAAAAGCAAATGGCGCAAAAAGAGAAAAACCACCACTTCACTATTAGCACCCTTTGACGCATCGGGGAGAATCACGGCGTTTTCCCATCCGCTCGGCAGTACAATACCATTGAACCCACTAAAATGGAGAGTAGAAAAATGGGAAACCTCAAATCTTCCTTACTCGGCGCGTTGGGATTTTTTGTCCCCACATTGATTCTTCTGACAGCGTTAAACCTCATCAACATGCCGCACATCGGCGACCTTTCGGAGGGCCTGGTCTTCAGCCTTTACTTTTCCGCCATCTTCTTCGGCGGGTTGTACGGCGGCGCGTGGGCGTTTCAGTTCAAAGTCCTCCGCTATCAAAAGAGCTATGTGCCGATCATCGTCGGCGCCATAATGGGCGACATCGCCTGGGCGCTTATCACCATACTGTGGATTTTACCGCTTATGCGCGATTCCTATGTCATGGTGATCAATTCCGTATTCATCAATTCGCTGATCATCTTTTTCTCCGGTCTGGCGGCGACCAGAATAAGCCTGGGCCGAATTTACACGCCCGTGACCGATTGATCGAAAAAGAGCGGCGTGTCATGCCGAGCTTTCGGGGCGCCGGTTTGAACAAAGTCACTGCGAGGAGCGAAGCGACGAAGCAGTCTCCCGCGAAGGAAAGGTGAACGAGCGCGGCATTTTATTGTAAAAGATGGGGTCTACCTTTAAGCTTTAAAACAATACGCGACTGAACGTCACGCTTTTACAAAGGGAAAGGCGAACCTTAAGAAAAGGTAGGTCCCATCTTTTTACTCTGTCTCCGTTTCCTTTGCGACGGATTGCTTCGTCGCTCCACTCCTAAAAACCTGACAGTCGGCGCTTTCCGCTTAAAAACCTGCGACGAATGGTATAAAAAAAAGCCAATGCTGTTCTGCATTGGCTTTTTTTGTGGGCGATACAGGATTCGAACCTGTGACCCCCTGCTTGTAAGGCAGGTGCTCTGAACCAGCTGAGCTAATCGCCCGTCGTCGTCTGCAACATGAAAATCGCGATGCCGTGAACCACCCCGGCGTCATGAGGAGCAAAAGCCCCTATTCCGTGGCGGCGTCATTCCTACGCTTGCGCCAAAATATGGCGAGCGGCACAAGGACGACATAACCGATGACGAGGATGATCGGGGCGATGGTCAAGGACTGCACGCTGTCCGCAGGGCCGATGGAAAGGAAATAGTATCCGATGCCAATGACAACGGCGGCCACGCCAAATATCACATAGTTGGTTTTGGTCAGCGACAGTATCGGGCCGCGACTTTTCGTTGCTTTTTTCTTTTTCAGTGTTTTAGCCATAAGTCAAGAAATTTATTGATTAATCGGCATTAAGTCAAGATTTTTATTTTTAAATTGATTATATTTTCCATAAACCCGCATTTTAAAATCAGAGTGGATATGTCTCGAAATTTCATCAAACAACACAAGCGTCTGAC
>JAJRST010000154.1 GCA_024278645.1 bacterium
CCGCCGATTATCCCGACATCCGCCTGTTTCAGGTCGGCGAAAATATCAGCGCCGCGCCCGTCAAGGAGATAAAAAGCGACGGCTGGCGTCCTTGCTCGCCGGAGACGGTCCCGTCATTTTCGGCGACCGCCTATTTTTTCGGACGCTCGTTGCATCAAAAGCTGGGCGTCCCCGTCGGCCTCATTCATTCCTCCCGGGGCGGCACGCCGGCGGAAGCCTGGATGAGCAAAGCGGCGCTCCGGGATTTCCCGGAATTTGCTCAAGCCATGCAAAAAGTGAAACAGGCGGACGATATTGTCAATTATAATAACCACATCGAGCGCTACAAGCAGGACCTCGCCGGCTGGGAAAAAACGGTCAAGCGCATCCTGGACCATTCAAAGACGCTGGATAAAGGCTGGCAGACTCGCCGATACAACGACTCCCGGTGGCAGACAATGCGCCTGCCGGTGATCTGGGAAACCAGGGGCTTGCACACGGACGGCGTTGTGTGGTTTCGAAAGACGTTCGAACTCCCCGACGCCTGGCTCGGACAGGAACTCACGCTGTCGCTCGGGCCGGTCAATGATTTTGATGTGACATGGTTTAATGGCAAAGAGGTGGGCAGCACCTCGTTTTACAGCACGCCGCGAATCTACAAAATTCCGGCGTCGCTGGTGAAAAAAGGTGTAAACGTCATCGCCGTGGAGGTGCTGGATGTGGGCGGCCGCGGCGGCTTTGAGGGGCAGGAGGAGCACATGGCGCTGATCAACGACAACGGCGATTCGCTCTCCCTGGCCGGGCCCTGGCGTTACAACGTCGACCCGTTTTACCCGAATACGGAGAACATCCCCACTATTCCGCAGGCGCCGATGGTTCAAAACTCGCCCACCGTGCTCTTTAACGCCATGATCTCGCCCTTTATCCCCTATTTTATTCGCGGCGTCATCTGGTACCAGGGCGAGAACAACGCCGACCGCGCTGAACAATACAAACGGCTTTTCCCGGCGCTCATTCGCGACTGGCGAACGCACTGGGGCGAGGGCGATTTTCCCTTTTTATTCGTGCAACTGCCGAACGTCTTTGCCGCCAATCCACAGCCGGAAGAAGACGAGTGGGCCGAGCTTCGCGAAGCGCAGTTTTTGACGTTAAAAAGCACGCCCAATACCGGCATGGCGGTGACGATTGATATCGGCGAGGAGAACAATCTGCACCCGAGAAACAAGCAAGAGGTGGGCCGGCGTCTCGCCCTGAATGCCTTCAAGCTCGCCTACGGGCAGGACGTTGAATACTCCGGCCCTCTTTTCAAGTCCATGAAAATCGAGGGGAGCAAGATTCGGCTCTTTTTCGATCACGTCGACGGCGGCCTGGCCTTTAAAAGACCTCCAGTCCCTAAATTCTCCGGCGCCGGCGACGGTTTCGCCATTGCCGGCGAGGATCGCAAATTTGTCCGGGCGGACGCCGTTATTGACGGCGAGACGATCCTGGTCGGCAGTCCGCTCGTTTCGCAGCCGGTCGCCGTGCGTTATGCGTGGGCGAGAAACCCGGTGTGCAATTTGGTCAATAAAGCCGGCCTGCCGGCGTCGCCGTTTCGAACGGATTCCTGGCCGGGGGTGACGGCGGGGAAAAAGTGACAACCTGGTCTTTGAAATGCAGGGATAATCAGGAGAATAAATTCCAAATGACAAATTCCAAACGCCAAACAAATTCCCATGACCGAAATTGCAAAAGATTTAGAGGTTGTTGTCAAGTGAAAGTAAAAAGCATTTGTATCTAAACAATAATGAGCTAAATTAGGGCCATGAAAAGGGTCTTAAATAGAAGGAGAGATGAAATGTTCAAATCAATTCTTACAGGATATATTGATAGTGCATTGTCTCGCGCCGAGTATGATAAATTGGAAGACGGCACTTTTTCCGGTCGAATTCCCGGATGCAAGGGAATAATTGCTTTCGGGAAAACATTGCGCGAGTGTGAGAATGAATTGCAGTCTACACTTGAAGACTGGATTTTCGTTGGTTTGAAATTAGGACACCGGCTGCCTGTCATTGACGAATTCGATTTGAATAAGGAACCTACGAATGAGCCAATGGCAGCCATGTAAACGGAGAATTTTCATCAAACGATTACAGAAGCTTGGTTTCGACGGGCCGTACTCGGGAAGCCGCCACCATTTCATGGTATTTGAAAATCATCGTCTCAGTGTTCCCTCAAACGTAGAATATTCCGTTCCCCAATTAAAAATGATGATTCATGAAGTAGAATTAATCATTGAGCGTTCTCTCTCCGCTGATGAATGGAATAATTTGGCATAAAAAAAGGTCGTTCGAACAGCAGGGGCCGTTTTGAAAGCGTGCGGCATTCATTAGATGATCTGTATTTTGTTTTTGTATGGGGTGAAGGGATTGAAGGCGCTGGCAGCATAAAGCTCTGTTTTGAACAGACGCCGGAGCGCGGGATGAGTCGACCGACAGATTCGCAGTCATAATTCGCAAGGCTTCCCTTTATTTATTATTTAATAACACGGGCCTGCCGCGGTTGATCGCTTTGAATAAATTGAGACGCCATTTTCCATATATTTAAATTACCGAGCTGATAGAGGATGATATGAAAAAGAAAAACAGGGTGCAAACGATCATTCTGATGCTTTGCACTGCTTTGTCCGCTTCGAATCTGGCGGCGAGAGAACTTTTATCCGATCGTCATTTTCAAAACGGATTGCGAGTCAAGGCGCCGCACCTGCCGGTCACTTTTCTGGGAACGCTGCAATTTCAAGGGATTGATCCGGTAATCTGGACCTGCGCCCAATGGAACAGCAAGAGCACGATCACGGATGTGACGCCGACAGTGCGTGAAAACGGCTGGCATCGATGGGAGGACGAAAACAAGGAAATAGAAATGGGGCCTTACGGTGCGGAGGATTACGATCTTCTTTTAGGCGTTAATTCCATTCATGAATTCAACAATACATATCGTCGACGCGATGAGCCCTGGCCGGCGCTGCTCGTCGAACAGCGCCTCAGTCCTCCCGGCGCCCACGGCCCCGGCTGTCCTCCCTTCGATATCGTTGAAAAATTGCAGTTTCATGTTGAAGCCAAACTCGGAAAGGATTCGACGTTGATCAGGGATGGGTACGACAAAAATCTTCACGCCGCGCATTTCCTCATCTATTTCACCCTACAAAATTTGAACAAAAACTCGCCGGGTTTCGGAAAAGAGTACATCTGGCTCGGCGTTCAGCTTTATGACGACAGAACCGAGCACCCGCCGCTGTATATCAATCACGATGACGGCACGCAGACGTTAATTTATTCCATCCCTTATGACAGCGCCGCCACGCAAAGCACGTACACGAAAGAGTGGGTGAATTTCGACGTCGATCTGTATCCTCATGCCCTGCGCGCATTGCAGGAAGCGTGGAATCGCGGCTACCTATCTTCTTCTCACGATCTCGCGGATTACAAGATCGGCGGCATGAACATGGGCTGGGAAGCTCCCGGGCTGAATATCGTGGACATGAAAGTGCGCAACATCAGCCTGAACGTCGAATACAGGCCCGGAAGCGGCGTCTGGAATTTCGATCATGACCTTGAAGGTTGGGAGGGGGCGCAGGATATCGATAATGTGATATGGGAGGAAGGCGGCTATCTGGAGGCGGATATCGTCGGTCTCAACCCGGTGCTATGGCCGCCGGAAAGCGATCTGAATTTTGATATTTCCGATATTCAACACCTCTATGTCAGCATGAATAACAACTCCGACGGCACTCGAGCTAAAATTTATTTTGCGACCACGGACAATCCGGGTTTATCCGAGCAGCGCGCCATCGTTTTTCCCATCAATCCGAATGACCCCGACTATACCGAGTACAGGATCGATATGTCGAGTCATCCTCAATGGAACGGAGTTTTGACGAAGCTGCGTTTTGATCCTGTGGATGCGGCGGGTGCAAGCGGCGACGGCGGCTGGATCAGCATCGATTATTTCAAGATCGGCGATTCTCCGGCGGGCGTGGAGGAGCGTTCCGCAGCGCACGAATTTCAACTTGAACAGAATTATCCCAATCCGTTCAATGCGCGGACAACGATCAATTACTTTCTGCAACACACAAGCCGTGTGGAGGTCGCCGTTTACAATATTCTCGGCGAAAAAGTCGCCGAACTTGTGAATGCGACGCAGGGAGAGGGGCGCTATCGGATTGAATGGAATGCATCGGATTTCTCCTCCGGCGTTTATTATTACTCGATCAGAACGACGTCGTTGACGGACAATGATGCGCATTTTCGCGACGTGAAAAAGATGATTCTTTTGAAATAAAACTCGGAAAGGGGAAATGTGTATGCCAACGAGTCGTCGTCAATCCCGAGAATTCTTCCCTTTCCATTTGTTCCCAAGCCCCGGCTTGGGGACAACACCGTTTCCCATTTGTTTCCAAGCTTCCGGCTTCCCCTTCCCCCTTGTCCCCAAGCTCCACCTTGGGAACAACAGCATTTCCCCCTTGTCCCCCCAAGCTCCAGCTTGGGAGCAACAGCATTTCCCCCTTGTCCCCAAGCTCCACCTTGGGAGCAACAGCATTTCCCCCTTTCCCCCTTGTTCCCAAGCTCCAGCTTGGGAACAACAGCATTTCTTTCATAGAATACGCCCGTTGCCGCCAAGTTCTGCTTGGCTTCCGAGAGCTACTGCACGACCAGCATCAACAGGCGTTGCCAAGCTGGAGATTGGCAA
>JAJRST010000155.1 GCA_024278645.1 bacterium
CATGCCAACGCACACATGGCGACCAGCGCCGCGGCGACGAACAAAACCTGTCGCGGGTTGAAAATTTCCATAATGGGAATGGACGACAGCTTTTGAAACAGCAAGGCCGGCATGGCGACGTTGAACACCACCTTTGAGGTGATCGAATTAAAGCGTTCGTCGATAACGCCGCGTTGCTTGAGAAACAAACCAAGAAAGATGATGACAAAGACAGGGGCGACGACGTTCGCCGTAAAAATGATATTCCCCATAATTAAAGCACTTTTTGCAGTTTAACAATCATTTCAGCCGCCTTTTTACGATGCTCAAAGATCGGCTCCGGTTTTTTGGAAAACTCGGTCGGCGTTCGCGTGATGCTTTCGGGGACGATCAACAATTGTTCCGCCCGTTTTAAAAGCCGTGCATGCCCGCCCCTTTTACGCAACCGCTCGACCAACGACCGCAAGAGCCACAGGTATTCGTAATCCTCGATGCCCTCGCGCAGCATCTCCCAACGAATGGAGCTGACCGGCCCGAGATCGCACTTTTCCGTGCTTTGGAACACTTGTTTTGGCGGGTAGATGAAACGCCCGTCGCCGTTGCCCCAGTATGTTATTTCGCCCGGTTTCAGCGAGCCGCCGCTGCGGTAGCTCATGGGGTCGGCCCAGGGATTTTGAAAACCAGGCCAGGGAAAGACGTTGGCGCTGCTCCAATAATTGGCCGACCACACCAGAATGCCGTCGATACCGTACTTCCACGTCTGCCATATCCAGGTGCGCAGTTCGACGGCATAGTGATCGATGAACAACGTGGGATAGGGCGCTTTGGGATTGGTGCAGATGTACCACCAGAAACGCTCGCCCCGGTGGCGGCGTTGCCGGGCGACCTCCTCCTGAAAACGATGCGAGATCGGACACCAGAGATCGACGGCGCCGAACAGCTCCGGCTCCGGCTGCTCGGTGAGCATGCGCGTCAATTTCGGCGCGGCGCGCTGCAAAAGCCGCATGGTCTCGCGCACGAACGGATAGTCCTTGGGCGCCGGCTCGTCGAACCAGTAGATGTACGCCTTGTCCAGCGCGCCAATCTTTTGCAAATGCGCCTGGAGCTGGCGCAAGTAGCTGGTCATGATTTTCTCGTACTGCGGCGATCCCTGTTTGTAGGGGCCGATCTTGCCGCGCGTGGCGCCGTGAAACGAACCGTAGCCGAGGCCCTTGACCGGCAGGCGAAAGGTGTTAAACCCCAACTCGTTAATAAAATACTCGTAAGCGCGATCAAACTTTGTAAAATCAAGCCGCGCCGTCAATGCGTCCGTATCAAACTCGACCTCGATCGGAGACAGCACAAAGGGATCATAGGGCGAGATGCGGTGACTGGCAAAACTCTGAAAGTACTTTTCCAGGATTTCATCGAGTCGGTCCGTATCGGAAAAATGGTGATAGCGTGGAATGAACGACGAATAAAAACCGAACGCCGTTTGCAAATGCGTTTGCTTTGGCAGCGTAAAATCCCACACATGGACGACAATCGGAAAACGCCGGCTTTTGCCGTCGATGGTCGCCTCGATCCATCCCTCATAGTCACCGGCGGGCGCATCGTCGGGAATGTAGGCGAGAATCCACAGGGGTTGATTTTCATTTTTTTTCAGCGACATGACCCCGTCGATCGGCGGCAATGGATCCGGCCACGGCGCGGCCGCGCCGACCCCATCGGTCGGCGTCTGAATATTGACATATTCGACGGCGAATAATGAAAGAGCCGATTTCAGGACATGGCCGCTTTTGTGGCGCAGTTCGCCGGCCCGGATATGCAGACGCATGTCGCGTTTCGGCGAAACGACGAGCTGCACCGGTTCGTACTCGTTTCGCGCGCACCACAGCTCGATTTTTTTCGACGCCGGCCTTGTCGGCGGTCGGCGATGTCTGCCGATTTTACGCACGCCGTCCGTCCACCAAAAGACGGCGTCGTCGCCGGTTTTCAACAGGCTGCCGTAATCGTCCCAATCGAGGTAGGGCTTTTCCGCCAGTTCGATGACGGCAATCGGCTCGTCATTCCCCGCCTCGTAAATGCCGATATTTTGCGGTTCGCCCGCATTATCCGGCAGCGTGAAAACCGCTTTCGTTGCCAGGCCGGGCTTTAGCTTGACGCTTTTCGATTTTTTCGCCGTCGACGACCCGGCGACGAACCTGATTTCCTTTTTCTTCTCCCCCCGGCTTTGCACGTTTGCGGTCAGCACGCCATCTTCAACATGCAGCGACTTGATGTGAAGGTCACCCTGCTCAGCCAGGCCCTTTACAAACAGCGAAGAACCATGCATGGCGGGAAACGACTTTGACAGCCGGGCCGTGTAGCGATATTCATTAACCTGAAGCCTGGCGGCCAACCCGACAGCCTTGAATCGAACATAGATGCTCGCCGCGGGAAACAACTCTCGGGGGACGACAAACTCGTATCGGCCAATCTTGGCGCATTTGCCGAGCGGCAGCCATTTTTTCCGTCACGGCTGGCTTGAACCACGATATGGCCAAGCCATCTGTAATTCACGTTTATGGAAAGCGATGCATCGAGCTGCATCGTTTGCAGCGACGACAAATCGTGGCGGTATATCACGTAATCGCCGCCGTACAAATCCCAGCGATTGGTGTTAAAAGCGGCGTCAAAATCGGCAAGACATGCGGCATAATTGCTCCCGCCTTGCGCATAATAAAAGTAGGCCTGGTAGACATCGTTGTTTACGCTCTCGCCGTCGCCAAGTTGCCGGGGATCGGAAACGCCGGCGGTCACCGGCCGAAGGACGATCTCGGAGAAACAGACGGTCCCGGCGCTCCGCCACATACCGAGGCGTATGTAATGCTTTTTGGAGTTCCGCGGAACGGCAAGGACTATTTTCTCCCGCCGCCAATCATTTCCGGCTTTGAGGTCTTTGTTGAAGAAATCGGTTCCAATATTGACGGCGGTGATAGAGGCGCCCGGTTCGGCACGAAACTTTACGCTCAGCTCGTACAGACGTCCCGGCAAAAAGGGGTAATCGAGCCGCCAATAAACAGCATCTTTGGCCTCATCGCTGGAGATGGCGAGGCATGGCTCTCCGGTGACCGGATCGAGCAGTCGTCTTCCCTGGCCGCCAATGCATTTCCAATCGACGCTGTCGATGAGTCGAGGTTGAGCCGCCGACAGGATAGCGGAATAAAAGATTATGCTAAAGATAATTTTCATGGACTGAATCTTTATTGACAGGGATTTTACTTTTCCCCTTCGATGCGAGTTCCAATGACAATTTTAGTCAGACCGCTGCGCTTGGCAATATCCATGATTTGCACAATAATGCCATGCTCCGCTTCCTTGTCGGCCTTGAGCACCAACGTCTTTTCCTTGACATTGGGGACCAGGGCGGTGATTTCGTCCGCCAGGTTTTCCAGGGACACCTGCTTGTCATCCAGGAAAATGACGTCGTCTTTGGAAACAAACAGCACCAGGTTGTCGACGCGGGCGACCTCTTTGGATTTAATGGTCGGCAGCTCGAGCTTCATGCCAGGCTGCTCGACAAAACTCGAAGAGACCATAAAAAAGATGAGGAGAATAAACATGACATCGATAAGCGAGGTAATGTTTATGGAGGATCGTTTGCGTTTTTTTTCTTTAAACTGCATCAGTCGCCAATCGCCTACAGGGTACGAATCTTTATCAA
>JAJRST010000156.1 GCA_024278645.1 bacterium
GTTGAACGAGATAGCCGTGAAATCCAAAGTGTCCGGCGTTGTCGGCAGGATGTTCGTCGAATCGGGAGACTTTGTGGAACAGGGGACAATCGTCGTTGAGGTCAGGCCGGATCCAACGCCTCTCGAATTGGTGCAGGCCACGCGAAACGTGGAAATGGCCTCCATCGAAATGCAGACGTTGAAAAAAGAGATCGAACGCAAGCGTCAGATGAAGGAAAAGGGGCTGGTTTCGGATCAGGAGTTTGACGTCCTGCAGCAACAGTATGATGAAGCGGCGCTGCGCTACACCATCAACAAGGAAGAGCTGGAACTCATGGAAAAGGGCAAGGTGCGCATTGCCCAGACCGATATTGAAACCGTGGTCAAGGCGCCCATATCCGGATTTATTATCGAAAAGCTGGTCAATATCGGCGACCCCGTCGTCCCCTTGACCTCCTACCAGCCGGGAACGCCGCTGCTGCGCATGGCCGATATGAAGTACCTGCTGTTCAAGGGCACGGTTGATGAAATTGACGTGGGCAAGATTGCAGAAGGCATGCCGTGCGAGCTTGAGATCGGCGCCCTGCCGGGGGAAAATGTAAAGGGCGAGGTGAAGCTGATCTCCCTCAAGGCGGAAAAGGAGGACAACACCACTGTGTTTCCCATTGAGATCAACATCACCGAGACAGGCGGCGCGGTGTTGCGCGCCGGCTACTCCGCCAACGCCAGCATCATCATCGCCCGACGCGACAGCGTGCTGGCCATTCCCGAACGCGTGGTGACCTTTCGCAACGATTCTGCTTTTGTGAATATTCCAAAAGGCGAGCAGGACCAGGAGGAGGTGTTCATCGAGACCGGCTTGAGCGACGCCATTACTATTGAAGTGACCTCAGGCCTGGAGGAAGGCCAGGAAGTTCTGGAAAAAGAAGTGAGAGAGATTATTTAACTTTGGATAATTCATGAATCAGCTTTTCGATACAATCGGCGAAGTCTTTCATTATCTGAAGCAATATAAATCCCGCACCCTGATGACCATGTTCGGCTTGATCTGGGGCACGATGACCGTGGTGCTGCTGCTCTCCTTTGGCAGCGGCGTCGGCACATCGATGAAGAAAAACATGCACGGCATGGGCGAGGGCATCGCCATCCTCTGGCCGGGGACGACCACCAAGGCCTGGCAGGGCTATAATCGCGGTCGTTACCTGCGTTTCCGCGTCGAAGATGTGGAGCTGCTTCGCAGGGAAATCAAAGACATCGACGCCATCAGCGGCGAGTTTATTTACTATGATCGCCCGGTGCGCGTCGGTAAAACGATCACCAAGACGCCGGTCACCGGCATCATGCCGGAGTACGGTCCCATGCGCAACTGCATCGCCAGGGCCGGGGGGCGCTGGATAAACGACCTCGATATGAAAAACAAGCGCCGCGTCGTCTTTCTCGGTTATAAAATTCGCGATTTGCTGTTTGGCGAGAATGCCGACGCCGTCGGAAAAACTGTCTACATCGGCGAAACGCCGTTTCGCGTCGTCGGCATTTTAAAGGAAAAGACGCAGCCGTCGAGCTATTCCTATCGCGACCAGGATCGCGTGTTCATCCCCATGTCCACTTTTCAATCTCTGTACGGCTGGCGCTATTTGAGCAACATCGTCTATCGCATCGGCGACCCCACGCGCAACGAAGCGGTCAAGGATGAACTTTTCAGCGTGCTGGCCAAGCGCTTCAAGTTCGATCCCAGCGACAGAAACGCCCTGGGCATCTGGGACACCACGGAAATGGACAAGTTTATCTATTATTTCAGCTTTGGCTTTCAGCTTTTTTTAGGTCTGATCGGCGCGGTCACCCTCATTGTCGGCGGCATCGGCCTGGCTAATATCATGTACGTCGTTGTGCAGGAGCGGACGCGCGAAATCGGCATCAAGCGCTCCATCGGCGCCAAAAGAAAGACGATCATGTCGCAATTTTTGATCGAGGCGACGATGATCATCGGCATCGGCGCATTGATCGGCTTTTTGCTGGCGCTGGTGCTCATCCGCTTTATTTCCATGCTGCCGATTGAAGAGTATGTCGGACACCCCGAATTGTCGTGGCCGGTCGTCCTGGCTTCCATATCGATTTTAGCTCTGGTCGGTTTTTTCGCCGGATACTTTCCGGCGCGGCGGGCGTCGCGTCTGGAAGTTGTGGAGTGCCTGCGATCGTAATTTTAACTACAAGATGTGGATGATGCCATGCAAGTTTTATTGCTTGTCAAGGAATTTATAGAGGATATTAAAAAACAAAAGCTGCGCGCTTTTCTCACTACCGTGGCCGTGGCCTGGGGGACGCTGGCTATTATTCTGCTTATGGCCTTTGGAACGGGACTTGGCTTCCGCATGCGCGAGAGCTTTCTCAATGCCGGCGACAAGGTCATTCGTCTTTATAGTGGGCAGACATCGAAAGAGTATGAAGGGCTGCCGACCGGCAGGAGCATCCGCCTGTCCGAGGAGGACGCCTGGCTGTTGCAAAAAAGCCTGCCGGACATCGATATCGTGCATCCGGGGTTTGGCCGCGGCGTGCACCTGCGCAAGGACAAGAACGCCGCCTGGACGCACATGGAGGGCGTGTTCCCGCAAT
This sequence comes from bacterium, assembly GCA_024278645.1. GTDB lineage: Bacteria > Zhuqueibacterota > Zhuqueibacteria > Residuimicrobiales > Krinioviventaceae > JAJRST01. The sequence goes on from JAJRST010000156.1 coordinate 2,590, forward strand.
TTGAAACGTTGCGACGAATGCCGCCGGCGCCCGGTGGCCGCTTTATCAACCAAACGGACATAGAAGAGCGCCGTCGCGTCGTCTTTTTGGGCGGCGATATTGCCACGGAGTTATGCGGCTACGACAATCCCGTCGGCGAGATCGTTTTGCTCGACGGCATTCCGTTCACCATCGTCGGCACGATGCCGAAAAAACTGCAAACATCGATGAGCAACGGCCCGGACGACCGCCGGGCGATCATCCCGTTCACCACATTTCGCGCCATTCACGGCTCCAGGTACGTCAACGAGATACTCGTGCATCCGCGCAACCCCAACGACGCCAAGCGGTTGACGCAGGAGATTCGCACAGTCCTTGGACGCAAGTATCATTTCGATGCAACGGATGAACGAGCCATTTTCGTTTGGGATATGATCGAGGCGGAGAAAATCAGCAGCAAGGTGTTTCTCGGCTTGAACATCTTTCTCGGCGTCATCGGCGGCATGACGCTGATCATCGCCGGCATCGGCGTCGCCAATATCATGTACGTCGTGGCGAAGGAGCGGACAAAAGAGATCGGCATCAAGCGCGCCATGGGCGCCAAGCGCCGGCACATCGTCTGGCAGTTCATCTTTGAGTCGCTGCTCATCGCCTTTACCGGCGGCGGCGTCGGCCTGCTCGTCTCCATCGCCATCGTCAAAGCGGTGTGGATGATACCGATCAGCGATGAGGGGGCCATGCAATTCCTCGGCCGGCCGATGCTCTCCCCTCTCGTCGTCGTCACCTCCATCGCCATTCTCACGTTGATCGGCCTTTTCGCCGGCCTGTTTCCGGCGCGCAAGGCTGCCAATGTGGATCCTGTGGAGGCGCTGCGGTACGAATGATGATCAACGATTTTTTGATTTGAGAAGGAAAATCATGCTGCAAACCCTGAAACTCTTGTCATCCACTCCCTTTTTACTCCGTCAGTGTCCTCCGTCCCAAATTGCATTTGGGACGGAACCGGCCGCAAGTTCTGCTTTTAACAGACTCCAAAACGTTGGCAAATGATTTACGATTGCAGATTAACGATTTTTGATTTGAGAAGTGAAAAATTTCAAAATCTCAAATCGTTGATACTTATTTTTCAGCCCTCTCAGTTGGTAAAAAAGTCGAAAATATTGCCCAGCGCGCTGCTCTTGGCCTGGTAAAATTCCGTGTACTTGCAGCGCGCGCAGGTCACGGTCGTAAAGTGCTTGTTCTGTATGTCAAA
>JAJRST010000157.1 GCA_024278645.1 bacterium
TACAAGCCCACAAGTCTCGGCAAGGATGCCTTGACTGTGGCCATCGGCGCGGGCCATCATGTCATTGGTTCGCTGGACTATGACGTCATCGATCCGCAGCCACCGGTCGTGGAAGTTCGCCGCGAGGATTCTGCCGTGCGGCTCAAGCGAAGATCGCGTCTGCGTCGCCGCGAAAAACTTGATATCGTCTTTATACCCGATTCCGATTTCAAGACGCAATGCGCCCGGGATGCGCGGTATGGGGTCAAGTCGGTCAAGGTTCATTATAACTTTGACGGCTCCGCCTATTTGTCGTCGAGAGCGTTTACCGCCAGTCCGGTTTCCGGGCGGGACAATATTTATCGAATTGATTTTGGTCTGGACGCCCAATACAAATCGGTGGTGCTGGAGGTTTCCGGCGTTTATCGAAAAACATTCGACGGCTCAACGGAAAGAGTTGATGTGGCGCAATTCCTTGAATTGACCATGTAAAACGGCGAGGTAAAAAGGTTATGAAAAAAACTCTCTATATGCTTCTGTTTATCGTTATCGGCAATGCGTTGGCGCAAGACAGCGTCGAGTTGCTTAAAATTGCCGTCGAAAAGGAAATAACACAACAAAAAATAATGAATGAATTGCTCGGGCTCCTGGATAACGCCTGGGATTCTCTTGATGTATATCGCGATGATAACTTTACACAAAAATTGCCCGACGATGAAAAGCAGGAGGCCCTTGGCGCTATCTGCGCGTTTCGTCTTGTACAATTTTACTTGAAAGACAGGATGACCAGCCGCTTGAGGATTAAAACCGAATATGTACAAATATTCAAGGAAGAAGATATGGGCGAAGGCGGGGCGGATTCCGGCAGTACGACCATGGCCGACGCCACTCGCGATTCCGATGGCATACCTTCCAGCTTTTTGCTTTCAATAGGCTACATCCGATACAGCGATCTTGTTCCTTTTCTGCAAAACCACCTGGTCAAGCAGCCGCCGCCGGAAGAGGACGGGCCGCCGTTGTTCGATTATATCGAAACCGACTCTTTCAGGTATGTGCTGCGACGCGTCAATCATACGACAAAGCCCGCCACGGAATTGCCCAAGCTTTTGCGCTACATCCTTACGACAAAGCGGAAATTTGACATGGATGCCAACGGACAAATTATCCCTGATTTAACCAGCACAATGTGACGGCAAGGGGGTGCGACAAACAGCTTGTCGCACCCTGGTCCGACGTCCTCGCTGCACTCATCTCCCAACAGCTTTTGCCAACAGGCTACCCGTTCCACCAGTAGGTCAATTTTATCATGAAAATATTGTTTGCCGGCGCGGTGAGAAGCGTGTTCATCGACGCGCCCAGGGAAAAAGCGTTATAATAATCAAAATTGCCGCGATCTTGCGTCCAGACAAAATAAAGCGTCGAGCCGGCGGCATACTCCCAGCGCAATACGGCGTTGCCGCGCAGGGATTTGAAATGAAAATCCGGATTGCGGAAGGAAAAAGTATTGTCCGGATTGTTCGGGTCCGGCGTTACATGATAGTTGTCGCCGTCAAAGGAGATTTGATCCTCGGTATAGATGTGATAGTCGTAGGTTTTGGGCTGCGCCAGTTCCTTGAAGTCCAGATAATCGCCGTGCGAGATGAGCGGCTGCATATAAAGCTGCAGGCTCAGCTTGGGCGTGAAGGTCCAGTTGACTCTGATATCGGCGCTTAATTGATTTTGACGCAGACGACTAAAGATGTATCGGCCGCCAAAGGTCTGCAACGCCGTTTCATCCTGCACCTGTTTCACGTATTGCGAGAATTCATCATCCACCATATATTCCGTGCCAATGCTTATATTCAGATTTGGACGCGGCTTCCATTCCAGGTCGAGTCCCAACGCTGAATAGAGGTCCCTGACAACGTCGGAGCTGTAGAATCTGCCCTGAAAACTCAGCACAATCGGTTTGCGCGAGTCTGTTCCATAGTTGGCCTCGATCATTGCGCCTCGCGGCTGCATGACCAGGGGGCCGCCGCGCGTCGCCCGGTTGTCCATGCGTTCTCGTGTGCGGAACATGCGTATCTTGAGATTATGATAGTTGTGAAAGGTGAATACGCCAAAGCCAAAATAGCCGTCGGCAATTTTATTCTTGCCGTAATCGTAGGATTGGAATCGCGCGCCGATGAGCCAGATTTCACGCGCCAGTCTGTTTGGCTTTGTCCACTTGTAGCCAAGGCTGACGTGATAGTTGATCAGGTCCGTGCGAGACATAAAGCCAAGGTCGTTGACGTTAAAACCGGGCGAGATCACGCCGAAGGCCGTGTTAAAAATAACGGCGCCTTTTTGCTTGTTGAGCAACACCCGGCCGGAATAGCCGCCGAGCGAGACGGCCGATGTATCCACGTTCACATGTTCTGCATCCGGCCTTTGAAAATAGTGCATGAAACTACGCTGCACATTTTTAATCCTCTGCTTTGTCCCCGTCACTTTTGTGCCGCCAAAATAGCTGGAGACGACCCACATTTCTTCTTTATCGAGAAACGTCCATCCGTCCATGCCAAAAGAATAAGCGCTTTTATTCAGATCGTTTTCAATGGCCGGTTCCTTAAAGTTTCTCGATGTCAGCGTGGAGATAAAGCCGATCCCGTGGCGGCCTTTGGCGATTTCCCTTTGCCCGCGAAAGACGCCGTACATCGCTTGCGGCTCCACCTCCTGATCGAATTCATGGCCGTTCAGCATGAAGCGTCCTTTTTCACTGCCGGTGGCGGCGAGGATGCCGCCGATGTTCCAGTTTCCGGCAAGTTTTCCGGTGAGTTTTCCGGCGCCCAGAATGGTGGTGGCTTGCGGGATGTCCGCATAATCGTATCCCGGGGTTCCGCCCTGCGGCGCGCGTCCGATGCGCCGGCTGTAGAAAAAGTTAGGGTTGCCCCAGTTGAATCCCCAGTTGTTGCGCGAACCGCCCCGGCTGAAATTAAAAATCGAAGCGCCTTCGATGAAAAAGGGCCGTTTTTCCTCATAAAAGGTTTCAAAATCCGAAAGGTTGACCACCGCCGGGTCCACCTCGACCTGTCCGAAATCGGGGTTGATTGTGGCGTCCAGGGTCAGGTTGGGGCCAAAGCCGTATTTCAGATCGAGGCCGACCGCCGGCGCCGTTTTTTTGCCGCCATGAAAGGGATTGTCTTTTTGCGTCCGGTCGAATTCCGCTTTGCCGCGAACATAAGGCAGCAGCTCAAAATGGCGCGGCGGTTGAATATCCCGGATGCCGACCAGATCGACAAAGCGCGAGACAAAGCCGCTGCTGTTTTTCGGCGTGTAAGCGAGGAAAAGCTCCTCGTTTTTACGTTGGATGGCGCGAAGAAAATTGACGCCCCACTTTAGATCGCCGCTGTTTTTAAAGCGCAATTGCGAAAAGGGAATGCGCAGCTCCGCGCACCAGCCGGCATCGTCCCTGGTCGCCCGTCCTTCCCACACGCCGTCCCAGGAACTATCCCGCATCTCATCGTTATACAACGTGCCGTCGTAGCGCGTGCCGCCGGCATTGACGGCAAAGTAAAAACCGCTGCGCTTGTCATAATAAGGGTCGATAAACAGGACAAATAAATCCGAGCGCAGCTCCACGTCCCGGCGGCCAAGCAAGGCGACGATAGAGTCCGGCGCCGAATCGTACATGCGGGCGCCCACATAAAGCGCTTCGTCATCGTAGGCGAGGCGAACGACCGTCCTTTCCGTCGGCGCCGCGCCTTCTCGCGGCTCCAGTTGTCGGAATTCCGAGACGCCCTGGCCGTTTTGCCAGACCCGTTCATCCAAAACGCCGTCCAACCTGATTTTTTCATCGAGCCGAACAGCGATGACTTGCTCAATCCTGGGTTTATGAATGTCTTCCAATACGGCGGAAAATAAGACAAGGGGGGAAATGACAGAAAAGAGTACAAGAAATCTCATCATGAAAACCGTTTATTTTAATGTCGGGATTATTTTGAACTAACGACGCAAAAAGCGAGAGAGGGTTACAGGAAATTTAAACATACGTCTGAATTGGCATGCTTTTCATGCTTTAATATGAAATGAAAATTGACTTTGGGAAATTGTTTTTCTATTTTGCATTTGTATGCGGCCTGCTAAAAAACGGTGCTGCATGTTTACAGGCTTGTCGATAACAAAAAGGAAGAAAGCATGAAACGGCCCCTTTTACATATCACGCTTTTATGTTCTTTGTTGCTTCTCGCTTGCGCTAAAAAGGAGCCTTCCGGCGATGTTCTGTTCAAAGTGGGGGACAAATATGTCACGGTAAAGGAGTATTTGTATCGCGGCGAGTTCACGCCGCATCCCAACTATTCGCGCGCCAACAAAAATCTTGAAAAGATTTTATTGAACAATCTTATCATTGAAAAGCTGTTCGTACTGGAGCGCGGAAAAACCAGCGAGTTGATGAAAAACGAAAATTTTAAAAATTTTATTCAAGGCGTCGCCGAACAAAAAATGCGCGAGCAGCTTTTTTATAAAAAGGCGTTTGATGTTGTAAAACCGGATACCAATGAAATAAAAAAACGGTATGTCCTTTCGCAAAGGGAATATGATCTTGAATTTTACACCATTTACAATGATTCCATTGCCCGCGGCATCAAGGCGGAAATTAACCGCCGTCCCGGCGCCGCCGTCTCTATTTTTGACAATATCCGGCATGGCGATAAAAGACCGTCATGGCATGTAAAGTGGAAGGATCCCGATCACATCAACATCCACGAAGCGCTCTATTCCGGGCCGTTGAAAGCGGACAGCGTCATCGGGCCGATTCCTTTGGCGCATAATCACTGGATTATCATGAAGGTCGTCGATTGGAAGGATAACATTCTTCTCGGCGGCGAGGAGCAGTTGCTGCGCTGGCAGGAGGTAAGGGAAAAGATGATCCGGAACAAAGCGTCGCGAAACTGGGACGCCTATATTCGCAAAGTCATGCGAGGCAAGAATATCCGCTTTGACAAGAATACATTTGTGAAACTGGCGGATTTGACTTTTGAACTGGAGACGGCGAGCGACTCTCGCGAGAAAAAAGATGTGATGCAACGTTTTTGGCAGGAAGAGGACAGCACGCTCACCATCGCCGACTTGCCGACCGAAGAGGCTTTTTTACAGCAGCCCTTTTTCACCATCGACGGCGTGACCTGGACGGTGGGCGACTTCCGCAACGCCGTGGCTTCGCACCCGCTCGTTTACCGGAAAAACGCCGCGAATCGAAACGAGTTTTATGATCAATTTAGAATCGCCGTGGCCGATCTTTTACGCGATCACTACTTAAACAAGCAAGCTTATAAGATGGGCCTGGACAAGGACGAGAAAGTGTTGCGTACAAAGGAGATGTGGCGGGATGCCCTTGTCGCCGCTTACGAGCGCGATCAGGTGGTCAAGGAACTGGCCGAAGCCTTTCCGGATACCACCGACCCTTATCGCAAGCGCAATCTTGAAAAAGCATTTGACGCCTATTTGACGGATATGCTGGAAAAATACAAGGACGAAATTAAGGTTGATCTGGCCGAGTTTGAAACGCTGGAA
>JAJRST010000158.1 GCA_024278645.1 bacterium
AAGACTCTAAGAAACATTGCTTTACACACAGGAAGGCGTTAGGAGAAAGTTTTAGAAACTATTTGTTCTCTTTATAATATTATTGTCTTAATTCTATTGTTTTTGAGCACCTTCGAGACTTGGCGACTTTGAGGCGAATGAATTTTCCAGGCTGAAACTGAAAGCGAACTTGTAGTTTTTAAGAGTTGAGAAAGTTTCCCAAATATAATTTGACTTGTTTCTTGTCCAAATTGAAATTTTAACAAGGAGGATAACCATGCTGCCCGAATTTCATAACGAGCCTTACGCCGATTTCAGCACGCCGGAGAACCGGCGCGCGCAGGAAGAGGCCATCAAGTTTGTGGAGCGCCGGTTCGGCAGAAAATACGAGCTGTTCATTGACGGCAAGGGCGTCAGGAGCGACCGGCTGCACAAAAGCTACAACCCGGCGAACAAGGACCAGGTCGTTGGGGCTCTTTATAAAGCCAGTCAACACGAAGTTGACATGGCCATGGAAGCCGCCTTGCGGGCGTTTGAAAAGTGGCGCCATGTGCCGCCCAAGGAGCGCGCCATTGTTCTGCTCAAGGCGGCGCAGATCATGCGTCGGCGCAAATTCGAGATTAACGCCTGGATGATTCTGGAAACCGGCAAGAGCTGGATCGAGGCGGAGGCGGACACCTCCGAGGCCATTGACTTTTGCGAGTTTTACGCCCGCGAGATGATTCGCTGGAGCGAAATCAAGGGCGTCATTCCTTTCCCGAACGAGTTTCCCGAACTTCACTACCTCCCGCTTGGCGTCGGCGCCGTCATTCCGCCGTGGAATTTTCCCATGGCCATTCTGACGGGCATGACCACGGCGGCCATCGTCGCCGGCAATGCGGTGCTGCTGAAACCGGCGAGCGACAGCCCGGCCATCGGCTACCTGTTGGTGGAGATCATGCAAGAGGCCGGCCTGCCGGCGGGCGTGCTCAACTTTATGCCGGGAAGCGGCGCTGAAATCGGCGACTATATTGTGCAGCATCCAAAGACCCGTTTCATCTCCTTCACCGGTTCAAAAGAGGTGGGGCTGCGCATCAACGAACTGGCGGCCAAATTGAGTCCCGGCCAGATTTGGGTCAAGCGAGTGATCGCCGAAATGGGCGGCAAGGATACGATCATTGTGGATGAAGACGCCGACCTGGAAGATGCGGCGAACAATGTTGTCGCCTCGGCCTACGGTTACCAGGGGCAAAAGTGTTCCGCGTGCTCGCGGGTCATCATCCAAAACGCCATTTACGATCGCTTCGTCGACATGCTGGTGGAACGCACGCAAAAGTTGACCATCGGCGACCCCAGGAATCCGGACACTTACATGGGCCCGGTGATCAACCAGGCTTCGGAAGAGAAGATTTTGAGCTACATTGAGATTGGCAAGAACGAAGGCGATCTGGTCGTCGGCGGCGAAAAAGCGCCGGGCGACGGCTATTTCATAAAGCCGACTATTTTCAAAAACATTCAACCGGGCGCGCGGCTGGATCAGGAAGAGATTTTCGGACCGGTGCTGGCGGCCATCAAGGCCTCTTCATTTGACGACGCCATTCAGATCGCCAACGCCACGGAGTACGGCCTCACCGGCGCCGTCTACACCAAGGATCGTTTCAAAATTGAAAAAGCGAAACGTGACTTTTTTGTCGGCAATTTGTATATCAATCGCAAATGCACCGGCGCCATGGTCGGCGCGCATCCCTTTGGCGGCTTTAACATGAGCGGCACCGATTCCAAGGCCGGCGGCATGGACTACCTGGGTTTGTTCATGCAGGCCAAGTCGATCAGTGAAAAGTTGATATAAGGCCAAGCCTGCGTCATAAACGGCGCGGGCTTTATCGTATCAACAGCAAGTCGCACGGCAGATGCTGCAACGCCAGCTCCAGGTTTTGTGGAAAAATGCGATTCCACAGGCTAAAACGGTCCATCGGTCCGGTAATGATGAACAGATCCGCTTTGATCTCCCGCGTGAAATCAAGCGTCGTCGACAGGGACTGGTCGTAAAGGCAACGGGTTTCGTAGGGAATGTCAAGGGCGCCAAGCTCTTTAATAAACGTGTTTAATTTTTCATCCTCTTGTTGGTAGATGCGACGAACCGCATCGGGGCCTTTGGGATGTTGTTTTTCCTCTTTAATTTCATTCGACGTAAAAGAGTGGGTAAAATAGAGGCTTTTTGTTTGCAGAGAGCCGGCCAGGCGGGCGGCCACTTTTATCGCTTTTTTCGAGCCTTCTCTATATTCCACGGCGCAATGAATGCGTTCGATGGGGCGCGGCTTTGTTTGCGGTTCGGTAAACAGCAAAACCGAGCATGGCGCATGCCGGGCGATGGAACGGGCGACCGATCCCAAATAGTATTTGAACAAGCCCTCCTTGGCCAGCGCGCCGGCGACGATCAGGTCGGCGTCGTATTGCTTGGCGACATCGATGAGCACATCCGCTGGCGCGCCTTCCTGCACAATGCATATCGGCGGATGATCATGAAAATGAGAGCGGTCGATGGCCTCCTCCAGGCGGATGCGCGTCGCCGGCGATTCTTCGCCCACATGCACGATGATCGGCCATGCGCCAAGCAGCTTTAAAATGCGATGCGCTTCATTCAGAACAGCCGTGAGCCGCGGTGAAAAGGCCGCCGCCACCACCGCTTTTTTGAATATCGCTTCGTCGCTCTCGACTAGGCCTTGTCTTCGGTCGTCCACTCGGTTTTGCTCCGTTTTTTCTTTGGGTGATAAAACGCCTTTGTGCTGCGCCAAAAGTTCCAGGAATATAAGAGAATTAATGTAAAGGTCAAATATTTTTAACGCCAAGCCCGCGCTCGATTTGTGTGGGAATAAAAACGATTCGCCGCAAAAAGGCGGCTCTATTTCAGGGATTTTAAAAAAGAGTCTTCAGGAAAGACATCCGACCAATAAGAGGCCATGGCCGAGAATTCTTCCCGGGGCCTGGTATTTTGGTAGAGGTTGAGCCAGTTGACCATATAACTGTGCAGATTGTTAAAATCGGCGTCATCCATCAATTCGAGGTCCAGCATTTCATCGGTCATTTGCTGAAACGCCCGCCAATCCTTTTTTTGCCAGTTTATCCGTTGCGCCAACTTGAAAGCCATGCGACAGTTCTTGGCAAAATCGTCATTCTCCCAGTAGCGGAGGTAAGCGTCGGCAAAGACCTCGAAAGCCTTGTGAAAGTTCTGTTGTTCAAAAAGCTGTTTGCCCCATCGGTAATACAAGTTGATTTCAAAGTTGATGTTTGAGCGAGAATCCCTGTTGAATTGCTGCGCCAGGCGGACAAACTCGTACGCCTCGTCGTAGGCATGCGCCCTGTTGGCAAAATAGGCGCGATTGTAGGCCAACAGCCCCAGCAGTTCGGTGTTGTTGATCCGACGTCCCTTGCTGTTCTCATAAGCGTATATGCGATCCAGGCCAATCTGGTAGGCCTTGTTTTTGGGGTAAAATTGCAGCAAATAAAGAGAATAGTCGTGCAAGTTGTTCATGATGTTAAAGCCCACCGGCGATGTGTTTTCGACGGTAATCTCGCTGCCAAAATCCGGGAAAATAGTATACGTGTGCGTCGGCGTTTCAAAGGCCTCGGTCGGCCAGCCCAGGTCCTGGCAGATCAGGTTGTATAAAATTGTCCCGGCCACGCAGTTGAAGCGTTTTTCGTTAACCACGTCCAAAAGCGTGGTGGCCTCCTCCTTATAAGTGATGAGCCACGAGCTGTGCAGGTAGGCAAAGACTTTGGACGCCGAGGCGATGCGGTCGTACGAGTCCAGGTGGTAGCCCTCGATGGTCTCCAGCAGCCGGTTGTACCAGCCGATATAGTGATCGAGCGAATCCCGCGTATTGGCGCCGGAAAGAATAAAAGCAGCTTCGATATGACTGAAATTGTCCAGCGAATAATCCTGAATGTCTTGCGCTAAATCCCGTTCGAGCGAGGTGCTGAATTGCGCAGCCGCATTGCCGGCAAACAAGAGTACAAAAAATATGTTAGCTGATTTCTTCATGGATTGCCGATTACTCTCTACCTTGTACCAAATAAAGATATTAAAGAAAATCTTTTCATACAAGATTTTATACGTCGTTGGAATTTTTCGGCGTGGCTGCAGGATAGGAGCCAAGCACCTTGAGCTGCGTTGTGATTTCCTCCAAATGACGAATGGCGTTTTGACAGCGTTCTTCATTCATATCGCCGGCAAAGTCCAGGTAAAAAATATAATCCCACGGGCGTCCGCGCAGCGGCCTCGATTCGATTTTCAACAGGTCGATATCGCGAAGCGCAAAAACGCTCAGGCTTTTGAAAAGAGCGCCGGGAATGCTTTTCATGGAAAAGACGATCGAGGTTTTGTCGGCCTGGCCAAAGGTCCGCTGTTCCCGCGACAGCACGTAAAAACGGGTGAAATTTTCCGGTATGTCCTCGATCTCCGCTTTTAATATTTGCATGCCATAATCATCCGCCGCCCAACGGCTGCCGATGGCCGCGGCGTGACGCATGTTTTTATCGCGAATCATTTTAACGCTTCCGGCGGTGTCATAGCTGGCCACGGATTCCACGTTTTCCAGCGACGACAAGAATTTGCGGCACTGCTCCAGCGCTTGCGGGTGCGAGTAAACGACGCGGATGTCTTCCAGCGCCACGCCTGGATGCGCGATGAGATGCTGTTCGACGCGCAGCGACACTTCGCCGACCAGCTTGAGATCGTGCGCCAGCAGCAGGTCGTACACGCGATGGATGCTGCCGGTGAGCGAGTTTTCAATGGGAATGACGCCGTAATCGGCGTTTCCAGCGATGACGGTTTCAAAAACATCGTCGAATGTTCGGCACGGCACGGTCTCGATGTCGTCTCCGAAAAATTTGCGCGACGCCATTTCGCTGAAGGCATATCGCGCGCCCTGAAATGTTATTCTTAAGGGTTGCTCCGGCATAGTATTCCTCTGTTTTTTTACGAGTGGTAAATTATGAAATAGTACAACAAGATACAAGCTTTGCGTTTGCAGGCGGGTAAATGACATCCGTTGCGCGGGGCGAGGTTTTGCGATGCGGCGCTATCCCCAATGAATGAGCGAAGTGCCCGTATAGATTTTATCGCTCAGCAACAGGGCCAGGTGCGTGAACGGCGCCGCGGCAAACAAGCCGGGAAATGAAAAGAGCGCATAGCCGACGGGCAGCGAGGCGAGCAGGACGATGAGGCGCCACCGCCCCGGCGGATCGCCGGTGCTAAACAGGGTATGATCGACAAACCAGATGGAGGCGGCGGCGATAAAGATGCCGCCCAGTTGCAGCATAAACAGACCGCTCTCCACGTAAACGACGGCCATGGCCGCGCCGAAAAAAAGTCCGAAATAGGGCGTGAACGAGCACAGCGCCATGATGGCGGTGAGGATGACAAAGTTGTCGAAGCGCAGAAGAAACGCCGCCAGGCACCATAAAAAAGTGTTGACGATGAAATGCGCGAAACTTGCGGCCAGGTATGAGCGGACGACGCTTATTATTTCCCCGGTTGTATGCACGAAAAATTCAAACCATTTATGCGGCAAACGCAGGGAAAGAGACTTTAGCACGGTCGGAAAGGTCATGGCGTTGGCGATAAAGAGGATGTAAACAATCACCATTCGGGAATCGGTCAGCCATACCCGGGAAATGAGTTTGAGGATAAACAGCGACAGCCTGAGACGAAATTCGAACCGTGAAACAAAATATTCGCCATAGGGGTTGGAATTTATGTTCAACGCCACAAGCTGGTAAACGGCATCGTTGACGAGCATCCAGGCGACGCCGAGCAGGGCGGCCGCCAAGTAGAACAGGATCCTGCGGCGACGGGTCGCCAGCAGTTTGGCCGTCGTATCTGCAAAGGAGGCCAGAAAGATGAACCATACGACGCCCCAAAAGATGTCGCGATCGGCGAAATAGAGGATGGCGCCGACGCCGCTCAGAACGCCGGCGACGCTTAAAAAAGCGACTGTTTTTTTACCAGGGATTGAGCCATGCCGCCGTTATTCCATGAGATGATCGCGAGCGATTTTTTGCGACAATTCGTGAAATTCTGTCTGAAAGACCTGAAGCTCCCTGTTCACTTTGGCGACGACCAGCTTTAGAATTTTAAGCGCCAGGCGCGGGTGCGACTGTTCCAGGTCGATAAAGTCCGATTTAAAGAGCACGATAACCTGCGTCTTCTCCAGCGCTTTGGCGCTGTGTTTTCTGACAAGGTCGTCAATGAGCGCCGATTCGCCGAAAAACTTGCCGGCGGCGACCGCCTGCACGCGATCGGTGACCTTACGTCGTTTCTTGAACAGCCCGATGGAGCCGTATATGATAAAATAAATGGCGGCGGATGGACTGGCTTCCGCATAAATTTCTTCCTGTGCGGCAAAGTGGCGGATGTAGCACCGTTTTGCCAGCGCCTGAATCTCGCTCTCCGAAAAGGATTCAAACGAAGGAAAACGACGCAGGTTGTACACGGTTTTTTCATCCTGATGATTTAAAACCTGAAGGATATTTTTGAACCAGGAGTTCATCGGCGCCGCACGTTTTTGTTTTTTTCTAATTTCTAAAATTTATCGAAATTGCACGAGATTCGCAAGCATTAACGCGTGGCGCAGGCATTTCCATGGTCTTTGACCGCGGCAACCGGCGCCGGTTCAACATAAGCATTTGCACCAAGAGGCTGAAGACCGGCGCGGGACATGGCCTAACTCATGTTTTTGCAATATCTTTTCTGTTGCATTTCTCTAGCTTAACCGTTATCTTTTATCACTTTGGTTATCAGCTATGAAATTTAAAAACACAAAATATATACTGCTCATCTTTTTTGTGGGCGCCGGATTTATTCATGCGGACGATACGGGCGTTTCGACGGACTCTCGCAAGGAGCTGCAAACGCTGCAAAAAGAGATCGACCGATATGAAAGGCAACTCTCAAAAAAGAGAAAAGATGAAAAAAGCGCCGCTAACTTGATTTCGAGCCTGGATCGTAAAATTGACGTCACCTCGAACGTGTTGTACGAGCTTCGCATGCAGGTGCGCAAAAACGACGTGGAGATCAAGCGGCTCGAAAAGGAGATCGAGCAGTTGCAGAGGCAGATTGAAAAACTGCGTGAAATCATCAAGCGGCGTCTGGTCAGTTTTTACAAGTACGGTCGTCGCCGCGATTCTGAACTGCTGCTCGTCGGCGGCTCCTGGCAAAAAGTGGATATGTGGATGCGCTATGAAAAGCTGATTGCGCAAAATGACATGCGCAATTTCAAGTCGCTGATTTCCAAAAAGCAGCAACTCGAGGAAGACCAGCGTCGGTTGCAGCAGGAGCTGGCGCAGCGGGAAAAAGCGCTGGCCGAACAACAGC
>JAJRST010000159.1 GCA_024278645.1 bacterium
GGGAATCGCGCTTTTGTTACGGCGAGCGAATTGACCCGATCCTTCACGGGTTCTGAAGCGGGAACGTCTCGCCTGCCAAAGCAATTGCCCGCATTCGAATATCGGAAAGGATCGGATCAATAGCGGATTAAAACAGACTCGCGCCGCCGAGGGGGCGGAAAAAAAACATTGGGATGGCTTGTCGCAAACAGCAAAAGGGACGCCGAAACATCCGACGTCCCTTTCTTTGTGTGGTGAATTTCTTATCGCAGCGCCAGGCTCAAGCCGCCCATGACGCTAAAGGAGGTCTCTTGCAGAAATGTCCATCGCCCCTGCACGAAAAACTTCATCGGCGCGCGGCCGAACTCCATGCCGACCAGGGCGTTGCCGCCGAAATTGGTCCGGCTGTCCGCCTGTTCGGGGATGAGATATTCCACGGCCAACCCGCCGCCGAAATAGATGAAGCCGAGCGGACGCGGTTTAAACACCAGGTCGCCGTTGAACTGCCAGCGGTCGTATTTCGCTTCGGCGCCGGTCAGCGAATATTCAACGCCGGGCGCAAACTCCCAAAAACGTCCGACCGGCAGGTTCAACATGCCGCCGACAAAGTTCTGTTCCGCCTTTAAATTGTTGCCGAAATAAAGGCCCAGGTAGGGCGCGCGCTGCACGCGTTGCACATGATGCTGCTGACGCGGCGAACGTCTCCAACGTCGCACGCCAATCGTTTGCGCCATGGCGGCGTCAAAAAACATCGACAATCCAAAGAGGATCAAAGCGGCGGCAATCACATTTTTCTGTTTCATTTTAGACTCCTGTTTTTTATGTTTATTCATTATTTGTTCACTCGCCGTTTAAGCAACGGCCGTACCATTCTTTTATCGAAAACGCAAGACTTGCTAACTTGTTGTTTTTTCGCTGGTTTTAATGTTTGGCTGTTTGTTCCTTGAACGAGTGATGTTCTTACACGTACGAAACGGGTGTACCTTCAAGTACAACTCTCTGTGGAGCGGCTATGGCTTTCGACTATGATTTTGTCATCATCGGTTCAGGATTCGGCGGCAGCGTTTCGGCGCTGCGCCTCGCCGAAAAGGGATATTCCGTCTGCGTCATCGAGCGCGGCAAACGCCGGCGCGACGAGGATTATCCGAAAACAAACTGGCAATTCTGGAAATGGCTGTGGGCGCCAAAGCTGTTTTGCACGGGCATTCAAAAGCTCACCTTTTTGAAAAACGTGCTGGCCCTGAGCGGCGCCGGCGTCGGCGGCGGCAGCCTGGTCTACTGCGCCGTGCTGCTCGAACCGCCGCGGCCGTTTTTTGAAGATCCGCAATGGCGCGACCTGGACGAGGACTGGCAAAAGACGCTGGCCCCCTTTTACCAGACGGCGCGGCGCATGTTGGGCGTGACTGAAAATCCAAAACTGTGGAAAAGCGACGAGCTGCTGCAAGAGTACGCCCACGACATCGGACGCGAGTTATATTTCAAAGCGACGCAGGTGGGCATTTTTTTCGGCGACCCCGACGTGGAAACGCCGGACCCATACTTTGGCGGCAAGGGGCCGGCGCGCAAGGGCTGCGATTTCAGCGGCCGCTGCATGGTCGGCTGCCGCCAGGGCGGCAAAAATTCGCTGGATCGCAATTATCTCTACCTGGCGGAACAGTTGGGCGTAAAAATCATCCCCGAAACCAACGCCGTGGAAATCGCGCCGCTGCCGAACAGCGGCTACCGCGTCGCGACGCGCACGTCGACGGGATGGTTCAATTTTAAAAAGCGGCATATCCGCGCCCGCGGCGTGGTCGTCGCCGCCGGGGCGCTGGGGACGAACAGGCTGCTCTTGCACTGCAAGGACAAAGGTCTGCTGCCGGCGCTTTCCGACCGCCTGGGCAAAACGGTGCGCACCAACAGCGAGGTGCTCGCCGGGGCCTCTTCCGGGCACAAAAACGCCGACTTTTCCGAGGGCATCGCCATCACCTCCAGCCTGTTCGTCAACGACAACACGCACATCGAACCGGTGCGCTATCCCAAGGGATCGGACTTTATGTTCTGGCTGTCATCCCTGGCGACGGACGGCGGCACGAGACTGACGCGCCCGCTTAAATTCATCGGCAATATTTTCCGGCGCCCCCTGTTATTTCTCAAGACCCTGAATCCGTTCGGCTGGGCCAGGCGCTCGATCATTCTGCTGGTCATGCAGAACCTGGACAATCGCCTGGACCTGTCGTTGAAGCGCAAGTGGACCTGGCCGTTCAAAAAGACGCTCTCCTCCCACTGGCAAACGAGCAGCATTCCGAGCTATATCCCCGAGGCGAACCACGCCGCGGCGGCGCTGGCGAAAAAGATAAACGGCTACCCCAGCAACGCCGTCACCGAGGTGCTGTTCAACATGCCGTTGTCGGCGCACATCCTCGGCGGCTGCGTCATGGGCGCCGACCGTGAAAACGGCGTCATTGACAAAGAATGCCGCGCATTTGGCTATGATAATTTTTATATTATCGACGGTTCGGCCGTGTCGGCGAATCTGGGCGTCAATCCCAGCCTGACGATCACCGCCATCGCCGAGTATGCTATGAGCAAGATTCCAAACAAGAAAGAGACAGCATGACAGACGCGAGTGAAAATAAATACAATTCGATCATCTCCATCAACCCGACTACGGAGGAAGAACTGGGGCGCGTGCAGGCCGTCGGCAGGGAGGAAATTGACGACGCGGTAAAAAAGGGACGCCGCGCCTTGAGCGAGTGGTCAAAGACGCCCATCAAGGAGCGCCAAAGATGGCTGCGAAAACTGGGCGATGTCATTCTCGAACAACGGGAAGAGATCGCCGGACTCATCGCGCTCGAACAGGGCAAACCGCTGACCGAATCGCTCGGCTCCGAGATCGTCGCCGTGCTCGCCATCTTAAAAGACCTGAGCAGGCATGCCGATAAAGTGCTCAAGCCCCATAAAATGAAACACGAGCAGTTGCTTTTCGCCCATAAAAAAAGCCAGTACCGGCTGGAGCCGTACGGCGTCGTCGCCGTCATTTCGCCGTGGAACTATCCCTTTTCCGTGCCCGTGCCGGAGATCGCCGCCGCGCTCGTCGCCGGCAACGTCGTGCTGTTCAAACCGGCGCCGGACACGGCGCTCATCGGCCGAAAAATAGACGATCTGTTCCAAGCGGCGGGATTTTCCGAGGGTGTGATGAACACCGTCATTGTGGCGGACGTCGATGCGCCGCACATCACGCATCACCCCGGCGTCGATAAAATCATTTTCACCGGCAGCTCGCCGGTGGGCCGCGACGTCATGTGCGCGGCATCGCGCCAGATGACGCCGGTGGTGCTTGAGCTTGGCGGCAAGGATCCGGCGATCGTCGCCGCGGACGCCGATCTGCCGCGCGCCGCACGCGGCATCGTTTGGGGGACGATGTTCAATGCGGGACAGGTCTGCGCCGGCGTGGAACGCGTTTACGTGCACAAGGATGTGGCGCAAACGTTCATCGATCTTTGTCTTGAACAAGCCGGGAAATTGACCGTCGGCGATCCGCTGGACTCGAACACCCAGGTTGGTCCACTGAGCAACCTAGATCAGCTCGTCAAAGTGCAGGATCAGGTCGAGGATGCCATTCGCAAGGGGGCCCGGCTGCTGTACGGCGGCCGCCGCGTCGAACGGCCGGGCTATTTTTTCGAACCGACGATCCTGACCGACGTCGACCATTCCATGGCCGTCATGGTTGAGGAGACCTTCGGCCCCATCCTGCCGATCATGAGCGTTGACTCGATGGACGAGGCCATCGCCCTGGCGAACGATTCCGTGTACGGCCTGTCCGCTTATGCATGGACGAGCGACAAAAAACTGGCAAAACGCTTTTTCGAAGAACTGCAAGCCGGAACAGTGATGATCAACGACAGCACATCCAGTTGGGGCGAGCCGAATGCGCCCTGGGGCGGCTTTAAAATGAGCGGCATCGGCAGGACGCGCGCCCGCTTTGGCCTGGAGGAGATGGTGCAGGTGAAATACACCAGCTATGACAAAGGCGGCAACGAGAGAAACGTCTGGTGGCATCCCTACAGCAAAAGTTCGCAAACGTTTATGTCCAACGCCCTGGAATTTCTCTATTCCGGAAATCTTTTCAAAAAACTGGCAAAGGCGCCCAAGGTGCTGACCTACAAACCGTTCGTAACCTCTGTGCACTGGGGCGCGATTTTGCGCCATATTCACAAGTTATTCTGATGCAGGTTTCCGTCGTCATTCCCACATGCAATCGCGCCGCGCTGGTGTGCGAGGCCGTCGAATCCGTTCTTTTGCAAAAAGAGTCGGCGGATGAAATCATCATCGTCGACGACGGCTCCACAGAC
>JAJRST010000160.1 GCA_024278645.1 bacterium
CGGCAAGATTAAAGTGACCATAGAAATTCAAAAAGCCGTTCAGGATAAAATCAGGGCCAATTCCGAGGCTTATATCGGAACATTAGGATTGTTGGGCGATAAATTTATCTCCATCACCATGGGGACGCGCGACTATCCGGTGCTGCAAAGCGGCGAAAAACTCAAGGGCAGCGATCCCATAGATGTGGAAAAGTTGATCGATGAGAGCGTCGGCGCTTTGGATGTACTCAAGAGAACAACCAGGCAGCTTGAGGAAATCAGCAAAAAAATAAATGACGGCGAGGGGACAATCGGGCTGCTTGTCAATGATGCGGAGCTGTACCACAACCTCAATGAGACGCTGACCATGCTGGCAGACATGCAAAAAGATATCAAGGAGGGCAGTGGCACGCTTGCCAAGATATTGCGCGACAGCACAATGTACGACGAACTCTATATATTTTTAAAAAATGCCAATATTTTAGCAGACAGCCTCGTCAATGGTCAGGGAGCTGCGGCAAAATTGGTCAATGATCCGCTCATGTATGACGAACTTGTCGCCGGCGTACAGCAATTGCGCAGCATTCTGACAAAGATAGACAGCGGTCAGGGTACGGCCGGCCAACTCGTCAATGATGAAAATCTTTACAATGATATGCGCAATCTGACGACACGTCTGGACAGCCTTGTCGAGGACGTGAAAAAGAACCCGAAACGCTACTTAACCCTGGAGATATTCTGATGGCGCGGGGTCAAGCCGTCGATAGCAAGAATTCGCAACGCATAGACAAATGGCTGAACATTTCCTGCCTGTTCAAGACGCGCGCCAAGGCGACAAAGGCGTGCGACGAACGGCGCATTAAAATAAACGGCGATGTGGCAAAACCCTCCAAACTGGTGAAAGCGGGCGATGAAGTGACCATCAAAAGGCCGGATGGAAAGTTTGTCAACCTCAAAGTGCTGGCCCTTTCGCATCGCAACCTGTCGGCAAAGGATGCTAAAAACCTGTACGAGATGCAGGAGCTGCAACTTTCCGAAGAGGCAAGGGAATTGATGGCGATCTACGCGCGATCCGTAAAGATTGAACGGCCAAAATACAAAGGCCGGCCGACAAAAAAGGAACGACGAAAGCTGGAAAGGCTAAAGCGGCAAAGCGGAACGGATTTGTTTTAAAACATAATTCACTTTTCTAAACTCTGGCATTACAAACAGGAGCGTGTCATGATGAAAAACGGAGTCTTCGACATGGCGCTTGAGCAGTTGGACACAACCGCCAAACGAATCAAACTCAACCCGAATATCCATAGAGTGCTGCGGCACTGCGAAAAGGAACTGACGGTCTCCTGTCCCGTAGTCATGAACGACGGGCGCATTGAAGTGTTCGAGGGACATCGTGTGCAGCATTCCAGCGCTCGCGGGCCATGTAAAGGAGGCATCCGCTTTCACCAAGACGTTTCCGTGGATGAAGTAAAAGCCCTGGCCATGTGGATGACCTGGAAATGCGCTGTCGTCAACATTCCATTCGGCGGCGCCAAGGGAGGCGTCCAGGTCGACGTGACCAAGCTCGAAAAGGAAGAAATTCGACGATTGACGCGTCGTTTCACGGTGAACATCATGCCCATTATCGGACCGCGTCACGATATCCCGGCCCCGGACGTCAACACCAATGCCGAGACGATGGGGTGGATCATGGACACCGTCAGCATGTACCAGGGCTCGACCGTGCTCGACATCGTCACCGGCAAGTCGCTTGATCTCGGCGGCAGCGCCGGCAGGAAGGAGGCCACCGGACGCGGCGTCATGCTCAATACGATGGAGCTGTTAAAGAGATGGCAAATTGATCCGTCGAAAACTTCTGTCGCGGTTCAGGGTTTTGGCAACGTCGGCTCCGTCAGCGCCGATTTGCTGCATAAAGAGGGCTGCCGAATCGTCGCGGTGAGCGATGTCAGCGGCGCTTATTATAACCCCGCCGGTTTGCCAATCCGCGATATGCTCGAATATTGCGCCACATCTAAAAACAACACGCTCGAAGGTTTTGACGCTGCCGGCGTATCGAAAATTAAAAACGCCGAATTGTTTGAACTGGACGTCGACATCCTGGTGCCGGCGGCGCTGGAAAAGCAAATCACCAAGGAAAATGCCGAAAAAGTAAAGGCTCGCGCCATCATCGAGGGCGCCAATGGGCCGACAACGCCGGAGGCGGAAAGGATTATGACCAAAAACGGCAAAGTTGTGGTGCCGGATATTCTGGCCAACAGCGGCGGCGTCGTCGTCTCTTATTTTGAATGGGTGCAAAGCATACAGTCATTCTTTTGGGATGAAAACGAAGTGAACAAGAACCTCAAAAAAGTCATTGTTAGGGCATTTGAGGATGTTTGGAATCTCGCTCAACGGGACAAGATAATGTTGCGGGACGCCGCCACCCAAATCGCGGTGCAACGCGTCGCGCAAGCCATGGAATACAGAGGCATCTTTCCGTAAAAAAATATGTCGTTTCATTTATAAAAATAATACCAAGAATAACGGAGGATTTGATGGGCATACAACTTACCCTGGGAGACAAGGAATACTTTAAAGGCGTTCCGCAAATAAAATATGAGGGTCCGAATTCGCGGAATCCGCTGGCATTTAAATTCTACGATCCTGAAAAAGTGGTCGCCGGAAAAAAAATGAAAGACCACTTTCGATTCGCCGTCGCTTACTGGCATAGCTTCTGCGGCACGGGCGCCGATCCTTTTGGACCGGGGACAAAAATATTCCCGTGGGATGCTGCCGACGATCCGATTCAGGCCGCCAAGGACAAGCTCGACGCCGCCTTTGAATTCTTTACCAAACTTGGCGTCGAATATTATTGCTTTCACGATCGCGATCTCGCCCCTGAAGGTTCGTCGGTAACGGAGTCGGAAGACAATTTGCACATTCTGGTGCAGGCGGCCAAAAAAAGCAGCAGGAATCCGGCGTCAAGCTGTTGTGGAATACCGCCAACCTCTTTTCACATCCGCGCTACATGAACGGCGCGGCGACAAATCCCGATTTTGCCGTCCTGACCCATGTGGCCGCGCAAGTAAAGGCGGCCATCGACGCAACGGTGGAACTGGGCGGCGGCGGTTATGTGTTCTGGGGCGGTCGTGACGGCTACTTTTCGATGCTCAATACGGATATGAAGCGCGAGATCGAGCATTTAGCCATGTTCCTGGGCAAAGCGCGCGATTATGGGCGAAAGGCGGGATTCAACGGCGTTTTCCTGGTCGAACCCAAACCCATGGAGCCGACAAAGCATCAATATGACTATGACGTGGCCACGGTAATCAACTTTTTGAAAAGTTACGGGCTGGATAAAGATTTCAAGCTCAATATCGAGAACAACCATGCGACGCTTGCCGGCCATACGTTTGCCCATGAGGTGCGCCTGGCCGTGGACAATGGGTTGCTCGGCAGCCTGGACATCAACCAGGGCGATCCGCATAACGGCTGGGATACGGATGAGTTTTTGCATGACATCAACGAGGCGACGTTGTTGATGATGGAAATCCTGCAAACCGACGGCATTGCGCCCGGCGGTATGAATTTCGACGCCAAAACTCGACGCAATTCCACGGACCTGGAAGACCTTTTTATCGCTCATATAAGCTCCATGGATACGCTGGCTCGCGGTCTTGTCATTGCCGACAAAATCCTGAGCGAATCCGATCTTGTTAAATTGAGAAAAGAACGCTATGCCAGTTTTGATTCCGGAGACGGCGCCCGGTTTGAGGCGGGCGAGCTCGGCCTGGAAGAGTTGCGCGAACTGGCTGTCGGGAATGGAGAGCCGCAACAGATCAGCGGAAAGCAGGAATTGTTCGAAGCGATCGTGAATCAATATATTTAATGTTTTCAGGAATAAATTTAACCGGGCATTTGTCTTTCTTGTAAGTTGTTGATCGCGCTTGTCAAGCTTCCGTTGTTTTGAAGATTAATGCAGTTTTTTTGAATACCTGTTGCATGATTTAAAGATATTTTTTATATTAGACCTGACTGGTATAGTTTAGCAACTATGAATTAAAAGAAGGGTACCGGTTTTGGCACAGCTTTTCCCTCGTTGGACGAATAAGACGCCTATCTATGCCCTGATCGGCGTTGTCGTCGCTGCAATTCTCCTGATTCTCATTATTTGGTATTACGGCTCTCCAAGATATACGGACGTCGGCTACAAACCTGAGCAACCGGTTGCCTATAGCCATAAAATGCATGCCGGCGATTTGGGTATTGATTGTCGTTACTGTCACTGGGGCGTCGAAAAATCGCCGCACGCCAATGTGCCGTCGACCAAAACGTGCATGAACTGCCACACCCTTGTTGGTGCGGATAACGATAAATTAATGCCGGTGCGCGAGAGCTGGGCGAATAAAACGCCCATCCAATGGGTCCGCGTACACAAGACCCCGGATTATGCCTATTTCGACCATGCCGCTCACGTCAATGCCGGCGTCGGATGCATCTCTTGTCATGGAAAAGTCACGGAAATGGAAAAAATAACCCAGGTCGAGCCTCTCAGCATGTCATGGTGTCTGGATTGTCATCGCAATCCGGATGAACACTTGAGGCCGGTTAGTGAAGTGACAAACATGAATTGGACGCCGCCGGCCGATCATGCCGATTTTGTCAAAAGATGGAAAAAAGAGAAAAATATCAAACCGCCAGTTGATTGTTCAGGATGTCACAGATGAGTTTAAATATCAACAATAAGGAATATTGGAAAAGTCTCGAACAACTCGACGGAACACCCGAGTTTAAGAAATTTTTAGACTCTGAATTCCCGGATGTGGCTGACGACTCCGTTGACAGCGCCGTATCGAGACGTAAATTTTTGACGTTGATGGGCGCTTCTTTTGCGTTGGCCGGCTTGACGAGCTGTCGCAGACCCGTTGAAAAGATCATCCCCTATGTTATACCGCCCGAAGAGCTTGTGCCCGGCGTGCCTGTAGAATACAATACAACAATGCCTTTTGGCGCTCACGCCTACGGGTTGACCGTTCGCACCTATGACGGACGCCCCATTAAAATCGAAGGCAATCCGGCGCACCCTTCCACGCTTGGCGCTTCAAACGCATTCATTCAAGCGGAAATACTGAATATCTATGATCCGGATCGCTCAAAAACCGTTTTACAAAATGGCGCCGAAAGGACGTGGGATGATTTTGTCGTCGCCTGGCGTGAATTGTACAAGAAACATGCAGACGGAAGGGGAGAGGGTTTGGCCATCATTACGTCCTCCTTTTCCGGGCCAACGCTGGCGCGGCTTGCCAGGGAATTTAAAAGACGATTCCCCAAAGCCCGCTGGGTGGTTTACGAACCGATTACCGATGAAAATATCCATAAAGGCATCAAGGCCGCAACCGGCCGCGATCTCGTGCCGTTGTATAATTTTGATAAAGCGAAAACCGTCCTCTCCCTGGACGCGGATTTTATGCTTTTGGAAAACGAAAGCATAAAACAGGCGCGCGGTTTTGCAAAGGGGAGAAGAGTCTCATCGAATCAGGATGAGATGAACAGGTTGTATGTCGTCGAAAGCGCTCTGAGCATCACCGGCGCTTCGGCCGACCATCGAATCGCCCTGCCCGCCACCCGGGTCGGCGCTTTCACCGCCGCTCTCGCCGTGAAACTGTTGTCGCTTGGCGTTCCGGTCAAGGGCGCTTCGCAAATTGATCCGCAAATTGTCGAGCACTTTAATGAGAAATGGCTGACCGCCGTGGCCAAAGATTTGGCTTCGCATCCGGGTGAAAGTATTGTTATCGCCGGAAGGAATCAGTCCATATCAGTGCACGCATTGACGACCGCCATAAATTCCGCTCTCGGAAATATCGGCGCGACTGTAGAATATCGGGTCGTGCAGGATGACTTTTTACCGGATGCGGCCGAGCTGGCCAAGCTCAAGTACGACATGGATAACGGCGGGGTGTCGACGCTGATCGTTTTAGGGGCAAATCCGAAATATGATTCACCCATCGAGCTGGATTTCGCCAAAGTTGAAGACGTCATCCATCATGGTCCGCACGTCGATGAAACCGCACGGGCCTCTTCCTGGCACATACCACAAAGCCATTTTTTGGAGAGCTGGGGCGATGCAAACTCGATTGACGGCATGACCAGCGCCATTCAGCCGATGATAGAGCCGCTGTATGCGGATGCCAAATCAACAATCGAAGTTCTTAACATGCTGGCCAGGGGCGAGGATGCTCGCGGATACGAGCTTGTGCGCCAAACGTGGCAAACGCTGTTGCCCAGGCGTACTTTTGAAAGCGAATGGCGCAAAGTGCTGCACGACGGCGTCTTTAAAAACAGGGGGCGAAAATTCAGACCGACCGTGCAACAGAAAGGCGTGACTACCGCTCTTTCTTTTTACCCGTTAACGGTGGACGCTTCGGATAAAGACGCCATTGAGCTTGTCCTGCAACCCTCGGCTCATACCTACGACGGAAGATACGCCAATAACGGTTGGCTGATGGAGAATCCCGATCCGATCACAAAGCTCACGTGGGACAATGCGGCGCTACTGAGTCCGCAAACGGCAAAAAAATTGGGAGTCGCCAAAAATGACGTCATCCGCATCACCGCCGACAAACAATCTGTAAACGTGCCGGTGTGGATCGTGCCCGGACAAGCAAACGATGTCATCGTCGCAGAGCTGGGTTTCGGAAGAAATGCGGCGGGACGCATCGGCGATAATATCGGCGTCAACCTTTTCAAACTGCGCAATCAGGCAAACTCTTTTGTCCTACCAAAAGTGAGCATTGAAAAGACAAACCGTACTTACCAGCTTGCCGGCACCCAGGATCACGGCAGCATGGAGGGACGTCCACTTGTTCGCGAAGCAAGCCTGAAGGAATATAAGGAACATCCCGAATTTGCAAAGGAGATGGTCGAACATCCGCCGTTAAAAAGCCTGTGGAAAGAGCACAAATACGATAAAGGCTACCAATGGGGGATGACCATTGACCTGAACGCCTGCATCGGCTGCGGCGCCTGTACGGTCGCCTGCCAGAGCGAAAACAATATCGCCGTTGTCGGCAAGGAGCAGGTCGCCAACGGGCGCGAAATGCACTGGATTCGAATCGACCGCTATTTCACCGGCGATGTAAACGAGCCCCAGGTCGTACACCAACCGGTGGCCTGCCAGCATTGCGAAATGGCGCCCTGCGAAAGCGTTTGTCCCGTAGCGGCAACGGTGCACGACTCCGAGGGGCTGAATGTCATGGTCTACAATCGCTGCGTCGGCACCCGATATTGCTCCAACAACTGTCCCTACAAAGTGCGTCGGTTCAACTTTTTTAACTATATCAAGGATTATCCCGAGACCATTAAAATGGCGCAAAATCCGAATGTGACGGTTCGGTCGCGCGGCGTCATGGAAAAATGCACCTATTGCTTGCAGCGCATCAATGAAGCCAAACGTAAAGCGAAAGAAGAAGGGCGCGAATTGCGCGACGGGGAGTTCATGACGGCCTGCCAGCAGGCGTGTCCGACCCAAGCCATCACTTTTGGCAATATACTGGATCCCGATAGCGAGGTGGCCA
>JAJRST010000161.1 GCA_024278645.1 bacterium
CCTTCCTTTGATCATTTTTCCTTTACAATGAAAGCATTCCATTTTCATTTCCTCACTTTAAAGTTTGGCGACCATTGATCCGGGGCCGACAAGTATGCTGCTATAACAGCCAGATATTCTTGCTTTGGCGCACATACCTCGTGAATCACTCGATTTTTATTGGTATGGAGGATCAAACAGCTTTCACCTCTTTGATCTTCCGTGTATTCCTCGATTACTTGACCAAAAATTACAGCATCTTTTATTTCATCAACGGTTATCATCTTGTCAGGACGAGACATCTGCTTAATAGCATGAGGCAAGAAAAGTATCTTTTTACTAGCAGAAGAAATAACTTTTTGTTTCATGCTTTGTCATTTCCTTTTACTACGACCTTCATCTTGCCAATCTCTCATCAGACAATGCTGCTTTGTAAAAGACTATTTGTAAAATGAAAACAGCGCCAAAGAAAATCAATGATACTTTCCAATTGCCGCCTGAACTTGTTACAAAAAAGGCAAAAAAGGCTATGGAATTCAACAAGATAATGAGTAAAGCAGAATAGCCGAAAATCGTTCTCATTTTACTTATATCCTGACGAATCAGCGTTTCCGTTGTCCAACGAAAAGCTTTGGCCTTTAGCCCCCACTCGGGAAACCTCTCGTTATAATAGTCTTTTATTTGGTTCATACACAAGGCGCTCTCAAACCAGGCGGAACGCAGTCGAATGAGTTTCAAAAGATACAACAAACCTATTATTAAAATCAGCAGCAGCAACGAGCTGACAACGATATTTTTTGTCATCAAAGAAAACAAATCCTTGTCCGTCTTTTCCGTCAACAAAATGCCGATGGCGTTGGCAAAGATGCCGACGGTCAGGAGAAAAAAGTTGACCATCTTATGACGGTCATCCATCGCCTGGGCCGCCGTCTCTCGGGCGTAATTAAATTCTGCGATAAGGATTTCATGAGGAAATGACTCTGTAACTTTTCTTACGTCTTTTTTCCCTGCTGATTGCGCTGCTGCCATACATTCCTCCCGTGTTCGTCCGTCATTAAACTACAAAGAATATATCAAAATATCCAATAATATTTGGAAACCATATCATCGCCGTTGGTTGTTGTATAAATTTCATAATTTTTGTATCTTGGTTCTCAAAACTATAGGAGTATGAATGCCCACTTTTGATCTGGTTATATTTGATCTGGACGGAACCCTTGTCGACACGGAAACAGACGTCTATAACAGTCTCAACCTGGCATTGGAGAAAATGGCTTTGCCCAGGATCACCTTGGATACGGCAAAAAAGGCCATCGGCCCCGGACCAAACGAATTCATTAAACATGTACTTGGCGAGCACAACCTTCATCGCGCAGAGGAATTTCGCGACATTTTTCGCCCGATTTATTGGCGGCATTGTACGGATCATTCGAAATTATTCGACGGCATAATGCCTCTTCTTATCGAACTGAAAAACAAGCGCATTCATCTGGCCATCGCCACCAATAAAGCTCGCTCCGGTACGGACCCGATTCTACAAGCTCTGAATGTGCTCGATTTTTTCCATTTGATTATGACTCGTACCGAGGTTGAAAATCCAAAGCCGGCGCCGGACATGATCCTTGCCGCGTGCGAACGTTTGAACGTCCCCCCGGAAAAGACGCTCATGCTCGGCGATACGGACAATGACATCCTGGCCGCACGGGCCGCGGGCGTGAAAAGCGCCCTGGCGTTGTGGGGCTATTCCGACCACAAGCAGGCGTTGACAAAACTGGCCTCTTTTGCCGTCGACCATCCGTTAAAAGTTCTTGAACTCATTGAAAGCGAGATTCCCGAAAATGTCTGAACATGTTTTCTTGCCGACTTTCGAAGGCTGCCTGGTATGCGGCCAACCTCATAAGAATCCATCTTCGCTCAACCGTCGCTTTCGCGTCACCGACGACGGCGTGGAAACGCCGTTCACGGCGGATTATCGCCAGACCGGTTACGAAGGCATTGTACACGGCGGCGTTATATGCTCGCTGTTGGACGAGACGATTGGCTGGGCCGTCGCCGTGGATCGCAAAAAGTATTTCGTCACCGGCGAACTGAACGTCCGTTTTTTGAGACCGCTTCCCATCGGTCTGGACGTTGTTGTCCGCGGACGATGCGTGCAGCACAAATCCCGCTACTCCATCGCCGAAGGCGAAATTTCAGACGCCGACGGAACCGTCTATGCCAAGGCGAGCGGCAAGTTTTTTCTCATGCGCGATGAAGACGCAAAACAAGTGGATTCCTATTTAACCTACCAGGATGACGATCTGCATTTGTTATCGGATTGACGGCTATGAATATTCTCGGCATATCCTGTTTCTATCACGACAGTGCGGCGGCTCTTGTTCGCGACGGCGTCATCATCGCCGCGGCGCAGGAGGAGCGTTTTACGCGTAAAAAACATGACTTTGGCTTTCCACATCACGCCATTCAATACTGCCTCGAGGAGTCTCAAATCCACGCCGCCGATCTCGACATTATCGCTTTTTATGACAAGCCTTTTATTAAATTCGAGAGAATCCTTGAAACCTACCTCGCTTATGCGCCGCGCGGCATCCGATCCTATTTGATGGCCATGCCGTTGTGGCTCAAGCAAAAGCTGTGGATTCCGGATTTGATTCGTAATGAACTCGATTACGACGGCCGCATTATTTTCCCGGAGCATCATGAATCGCACGCCGCTTCCGCTTTTTTTCCGTCGCCGTTTCAACAAGCCGCCTTTTTGACGATGGACGGCGTCGGCGAATGGACGACCACTTCTTTTGGCGTCGGCGTCGATAATAAAATCTTTATCGACGCCGAGCTGCATTTTCCGCATTCCCTCGGATTGTTGTATTCCGCATTTACCTATTACATCGGTTTTAAAGTCAATTCCGGCGAATACAAAGTGATGGGCCTTGCGCCGTACGGCGAACCGAAATATGTTCGGACAATTCTCGATCACCTCATCGACCTCAAGCAAGACGGCTCGTTCAAACTCAATATGGAGTACTTTAACTATGCCGCCGGGCTGACGATGACCAACAAAAAGTTTGACAGACTTTTCGGCGGGCCGCCGCGAAAACCGGAGAGCCTGATTTCACAAAAGGAAATGGATTTGGCTCGTTCCGTGCAAGAGGTCGCCGAGGAAATCATGTTGCGCAGCGCTCGCCATGTTCACAGGGAGACGCGTCAAAAATACCTGTGCCTTGCCGGAGGCGTGGCGTTGAACTGCGTCGCCAACGGGCGGATATTGCGCGAGGGCCCGTTCGAGGATATCTGGATACAACCGGCGGCCGGGGACGCCGGCGGCGCTCTTGGGGCGGCGCTTTACGCCTGGCACCAGGTGGAAGATAAACCGCGCCGGGCGGACGGCATAAACGACAGCCAGTCGGCGTCGCTTTTGGGTCCCGCCTTTACGAATCAGGACATTGCAAAATTCCTTGACGAGAACGCCATTCCCTATTCTCGGTTTAATGAAACGGAAATTATTGAAAAAACCGCTGCTCTTTTAGCCGCGGAAAAGGTCATCGGTTGGTTTCAGGGTCGCATGGAGTTTGGGCCTCGCGCGCTCGGAAGCCGATCCATTATCGGCGACGCCCGTTCGCCGAACATGCAATCGCGAATGAATATGAAAATAAAGTATCGTGAAAGCTTTCGTCCCTTTGCCCCGTCCGTGTTGCAAGAACGCGTTTCTGATTATTTCGATCTGGATCGTTCTAGTCCGTATATGCTTCTCGTCGCCAATGTCAAAAAAGAAAAGCAGCGCCGGATGACGGATGTACAAAAGGACTTGTGGGGCATAGAAAAGCTGCATGTTGTCCGCTCGGACATTCCGGCGGTAACGCATGTGGATTACTCGGCGCGCATTCAGACAGTGACAAAGGAAAAAAACGGCCGCTATTACGCGCTTATAAAAAAGTTCGAGGATATCACCGGCTGCC
This sequence comes from bacterium, assembly GCA_024278645.1. Classification (GTDB taxonomy): domain Bacteria; phylum Zhuqueibacterota; class Zhuqueibacteria; order Residuimicrobiales; family Krinioviventaceae; genus JAJRST01. The sequence goes on from JAJRST010000161.1 coordinate 3,936, forward strand.
CGGTGATCATCAACACCTCTTTCAACGTTCGCGGCGAACCCATCGTCTGCACGCCCGATGACGCCTATCGTTGCTTCATGCGAACGGAAATGGATTACCTGGTTATGGGCGATTTTATTTTAGACAAAAAAAAGCAACCGCAGCTTTTGCAAGATGATGACCGGAGGCGGCAATATGAACTTGATTAGCGATATTCGCGACGGCCTCTCCCGGCTTGACCATTCCCGCCGCGAATTGCAAAAATTCGGTGTAACAATTGCCGTCGCCCTGGCCCTGTTGTCCGCGCTCCTCTTTTTTTACGGCAATCATCCACTGCGCTCGCTTTCTTTTGCCGGCGTTGCTTTTTCTTTTCTTGCGGCGGCTTTTTTTGCCCCGCACATGCTAAAATTCATTCGTATTGCCTGGATGGGGCTGGCGCTTTTTCTCGGCTTTTTTATGTCCCGGCTTTTGCTTTCCCTGGTTTTCTATTTACTCATGACGCCAATTCGTTTTATTCTTTTTTTGTTTGGCAAGGATATTCTTCATGAAAAAATTGCATTGGACAAGGAAAGCTACTGGATCAAAGTCGCCCGAAAAGAGAAAAGCGCGGAAGACTACAATAAACTTTACTAACGATAGTACAATGATATTTGAGTTGTCCACATCACCATCTTGACAAGTTGACTATTTCACTGTATAGTATGTAAGTAGTATGTGGATGAAAAAAGGTTCGTGAACATTGCCATCATCCCCCACCCACATTCGGTGATAAACAAAAAGATTTGCACGCACTATTAACATACGATTGTGGACAACTTTATTTTTGCCTGGTCTGATTAATAGGGAGTTATAGTATTTTCTGCATCCTTTTTAATTGTTTTCAACATGTCCACAGCTCCTACTATAATAATCTAGTTAATTAAAAGTTATATATATTATTATTATATAGAATAATGTTTCTTATTAAATAAATTTTAAAAAAAATCTGTTTTTTTGTCATTTAAATTTTTATATTATACCTGTCAGGTAATGTATGGCAAGCTTTTTAATAACTTTTTCTTTTCAGCCATGCATGGTTACAAACCGGACGCACTTGTAAATGCAGGAGGAAAAAAAATGATTTCAAAAACAATGGAAAAAGCGCTGAATGAACAAATCAACAAAGAGTTGTTCTCGGCTTATTATTACTATTCCATGGCGGCGTATCTTGAGAGTGAAAATTTTAAAGGCATGGCAAATTTTATGAAGGCGCAAGCCTTTGAGGAAATGGGACATGTTGTAAAAATTTTCGATTATGTGAACGAGCAGGGCGGACGCGTTATTTTGCAAGCGATTGAAAAGCCCAAAAGTGACTATGACAGCCCGCAGCATGTTTTCGAGTTGGCTTTTGAACATGAAAAGTATGTCACCAGCCTTATCAACGATCTGGTCAAACTTGCCTTAACGGAAAATGATTTTGCCACAAAAGCCTTTCTTGACTGGTTCATAACCGAGCAGGTCGAGGAAGAAGCGAACATGGACTCTATTGTTAAAAAGTTCAATATTGTCGGTACGAACGGTCATGGCTTGTTAATGTTAGACGACCAACTAGGCCAACGTACTCCTCCGACAACGATTCTTTCTGCAGAAGAAAAATAAAAATTAATTTGGAAATGTCCTGCTAATATAGTATATATTTAGTAGAAGCTTTAAATGTCTCAAGTGACGTTATACTGTAAGGTTCAAAAAGCATGATCGACAATCATCGTGCCCACTGTTTTGCTGCCATCAAAATAAGCACGGAGGAGCAAGCCCGAACATTTGCTAAAAACGATTTTTCTTTCATTCCCAAGCGGGAAAAGTTTTTTTTTGGACCTTGCAAAAACAACCAACATAACAGTTGGGGGAGGTTTTAGATGGCAGACGATATTGTAAACAAGTCAGGTTTTGAAGATATCGCTTTTCAATTCATGGATTCTCTCTACAGCACGGCGCTTCGCTTTACCAGAAATACGGAAGAAGCCGAGGACCTTGTACAGGATACCTATCTGCGCGCTTATCGATTTTTCGACAAGTTCCAGGAGGGAACCAATTTTAAAGCGTGGATTTTCAAAATTTTGACAAACACGTTCATTAATAAATACCGGAAAAAGGCGCGCACGCCGCAACAAGTGCAGCTCGACAAAGTCGCCTACGGATTGGAAAACGAGGAAACGCCCGAGCGGATTGCCGAGTGGTCCGGTTACGATGAAACAAAATACGACGAGCTCTTTGACGACGACATAACCGTCGCTCTTTCGCAACTTTCGGAAGAATTTCGCATGGTCGTTCTCCTGGCCGATATTGAAGGCTTTTCTTACAAAGAAATTGCCGAGATAATCGGCAGACCAAGCGGCACGGTGATGAGCCGGCTGTTCCGCGGTCGACGCATGTTGCAGCGAATTCTGGAAAAGTACGCTCGTCGTGAAGGCTACATCAGGCAGAGCGTGTGATTTCCATTGTTCACTTTCGAATTGCAAAAAAGCCCCGTTTTTAACGAGGCTTTTTTTTGTCAAAATGCTATTGCCGCGTCAATTTCGAACAGCAAATCATCCCGGCAAACGTCGGCGATGATGAAAACCGCGGGAAGGTCGACGCCCCCCATTTCATCAATAACCTTTTGATAAAGCGCCATATCCCCCGGTTTTTTTAAGAATATGGTGGCCTCGGTCACATTTCGCAAAGAAGCGCCTTGCCGGCTCAGGAGTGCCTGTACCACATTTAAAGTCTTGCGGATTTGGCCTTCAGCGTCGTTCCGAAAAACAGTCTTGCCATGCTCGTCAATGGATGCTGTTCCGGAGAGGATAATATGGGTTGCGTCTTTTTCTCGCAACGTCATAGCGCGAGAAAAGGCAGAGCCGTAGCGATAGGGCGATTTTTGCTGAACGCCGTTCGTATGGGAGATGCTCACATTTGCCGAACCGGGCGCGAGCGCCAGAACATCCATGACGCCGATGGCGCCCGACGGGTTGTCGCCAAGTATGCCGGTGCTCGCCGGCAAGTAAATTTGTTCGGCTTTTCTATTTTCTTTTTCCGATGCCCCCAGCAGGCCGAATTCTGCAAAACGGGTGTTGCGCGCACGATTGAATTCTCCATACCAATCCAGAATGTTTGACAGGTAAATCCAGGTGCGAAGAACATTCTTAAAGCTCAGGCCTTGCCGCCGCAAAATTTCCTGCGCCCTGTCGAACATATCGCACGCCTGGTGATAGCGATCTCCGCTGTTTGGCCGGCCATATATATTTTGCAGCATGACAAACGTGGCGCCGTTTCGCGTCCAGCGGCGACCGACCGGGATGTCGTCGGCGAGGATTGTTTGTATGTCTTTGGGATTCGCCGGCCGGAACCCTCGGATTTGTATGCCGGCCAGCCCCGGCCCATTTACCGGGTTTCCCTGGATGAAAGTGAAGGGCGAGCGTGCATCCAGCGCGTATCTTTCAAATGCTTTTTCCCGGGCTGTCTTTATTATTTTTTCAAATTCGAGACCGGCAAAAATTCGTTCATGAATTATTTCAAAGCCGTCATTGGCCAGCGAAAAGGCCAGTTCGGAATATATATCGGCGGCTATTTCGTTCACATCTTTCAAGTGATTACTGACGCTTGCGGTGATAAAAAGTTGGTCGTCTCCTAAAAGCGTCTTGTAGACTTTGTAATTTTCAAACAACACTGTTCTTTTGTCATCGCGCTCCGGCATCGTTTTATCCATACGCAATTTCCGTCTATCCTTATGGTTTTGCTTTGTACATGGATTCCTGTTCGCTCCCCCTGTTCTTTTTTGGTTTGACATTGGGGTCCAGCGTCGCCTTTATCATTTTCGTATTATCATAGGCAACTTTTCTCAGCTTTTGCGGCTTTATCTCTACCGGGCCGCGAACAAGTTCCGGGACGTTATAATTTATCAAAAAAGTTTTGTAAAACCCCGGATCCTTTTGCGGCAACACGAAAGGTTTGTACACCTTTCCGGTCTCATCAATGTAGGCGAAAAAGGGGCGGCTGAAAAAGCCGTCTCTGCGTTTGCTGGTAAAGACAAACCATCGGGCGTTGGCGGACCAACTGTGAAAGCTGTCGGTCTCGTCGCTGTTCACGGAAAGCGGATAGTACTCCCGGGTGGCGACATCGTACATGTACAAGTCGCTTTCCTTGTGATAAATGGAAAAGCTGCCATAATCGACGACGCAGAACATGACATACTTGTTATCCGGCGACGGCCTGGGAATAATGGCGCTCTTGCCCGATTCTTTCGCGGAAATGACGGTTTCAAGTTCGCCCCATTCGCCGGTCTCATCGTTATATTCCACGCGCATGAGATCGTACAGAATCTTGTCATAAGCCAGGTCTTTTGTCCGTGGGTCTATGTAACTTTCCAGCGGATCGGCGGCGCAAAAGTAAAGGTAGCGCCCGTCCGCCGACCATGCCGGGAACGTTTCCATGCGGTCGGCCGCGGCGATTTTCGGAGAGGCGGTGATCATATTTTTGCCAATGTCGTAAACGATGATGTCCGATTGCGTATCCAAAACGTCGCGACTCTCGCCAACGGCGTGATAAAACATTTTCAAACTGTTGACGGAAAAGGCAATGAGGTTTTTATTCGGATGCCACGACGGGTAGGCGCCGCCTTTGTTAAACTCTGTCTTTAAACTCACCTTTGACCATTTGCCGTCGACGGCGATATAAGTGCCGCTGCCTTTTCCCGCGCGCATGTGAAACACCATATAGGACGGGTCATTGAGACAAAAGTTGTGGCAGTTCATACAGTTGCCGTCTGTCAGGCGGTTGGTCATTATGGGGTTTTCCTTAAAGGTCTCCAGATTTCGTTGATAGAGGCCCATTTTGTTCCAGTATTTAAAAGCGGGGTTGATGAGCCGATAGGCCAGATAGCCGTCTATCTTTTCATCGGCAATTCGATTTTTTATGGTTTCATATTGCTTCCATTCTCCGGCGTCGTCCTTGACGAAAATATCGCAATAGTATTCCTGGCCGATGTTTTGTTGCAACAGTTTTTTCCATTTTTGAAGTGGAATTATGATTTTGCCGTCATTGGCGGATACTTTGATTGCATAGCCCAGTTTGCCGTAAATTTTGGCGACAAAAGCTTTTCCATCTTCGTTGACAAGAAAATTAAGGGGTGCAATGTTTGGCGGTATGACGAGGTTCACGTAATCGGGATCGATGTGTGGGACGCGTTTTTCCTGGCTGACGGGACCTTTAATTTCGATGCTGTCGCAAGAGATGGTCAAAAAAAGTATTGCCAGGGCATATACAAAAACAGCACATTGTTTTTCATTCATCGAGCGACCTCCCAATAAAAATCAGGCGGAGCCTGTTTTTTTATGAAAAATTAAATAATACCAATATGAATCGCCAAAATCTTTTCGAAGCGTTTTAAAAGCCCTTTCCTTGTCCTTTCCATAGTTGACATACTCGACGTTGAAATTGCGAAATCTTTTTAATGTACCCAGGCTCATTTTAAAGTTGCTTATATCAATCTTCTCCTTTGGCCTTTGTGAAGCATAAAAAAGAAGGGCTTCCTGAAAATGACGGGGCAACGGATCAAAGTCAAAGCGATCAAATTTTTTCAGTTCCTGCACAAAGCGACCCAGTTCTTTTGACAGCAGCAAATCCGTCATATAGTAATAAAAAGCAATTTTGTTGTCGGGGCGCTGTTGCAAAAGAGAGAGCAAAGCATTTTGGGGATTATAGACAAATGTCAAAAAGTCCTTTTCAATTTTCATCGCCAGCATCGGTCCAAGCGTCGGGTCATTGGCAAGCAGGGTGCGATCGTACAGAAACTTTTTGTGCTGTTGCGCCCAACCTTTGAATGGGATCGTTTTTTCCAGTTTGTCCAGGTATTTTTCGGCGAGTTTTGTGTCGCCGTCCAGCAGATGCGTTATGGCCAGACGCTGGAGTATCCAGCCGGTCTCGCCTTTAACGGAAAGCGCTTCATAGGCCCAATGTTTGGCTTCGTTAAAGTGGCTCAAATCGAAGAAAATATCGCTGAAAATAAGAGGGGAGGAAAGCTCGGAATCCTGTGGAAAAAAGAAAACACCTTTGTCGGAATATTGATTATAACGAAAAAAATCATCGCCCATTTTGTCGAGGTGGGTCAGGGCGCGGTTCACTTGCAATGCAATTTGCGGGCTAACAGAAGGCGATTTTTCATACGTTTCAAGTACATCCTCCCAGTTCCCAAGTTGCGCGCTATAGTTAATATGCCAAAAGGTTTTTGTCCTCTTATCGAATGATAAAAAGGGAATGGTAAAGGTCAAAAGAAACATCATTATGGAAAAGATGGCGACGGCCATTTTATTCTTTAAAGAGAAATTCCAGGACTTGTACCAAAAGAGAAAGAGGACCGTCAACGGGATGGCGGCAAAGAAAAGCAAGGAAAAAATATTTTTATCCGCTTGTGTCAGCGGGAGCAACCAGGCCTCTTTCAAAGTAACCGGAAAAAGAAATGCCGCCGCCGCCCAGGGGTAGACGACTCCGGCAAACAGGTAAACAAAGGACAGGGATATATTTTTTTCTTTCAGCAGGTGAAAGATGAAAAGAAGCAAGGAGAGCAACAGAAAGGAAGCGCCGCCGGCCGTATAGAATAACAATGCGCCGGCGAAAATATAGAGCAGCAGCCGTTTTAACGACCCCGAAAGGCCGACCAGAAGCACCGCAAAAATTGTCGCCGCGAGAGCCGCCAGGTCGATGGCGATGCTGTGACCGTAGGAATTATGCGAAAGCAACAACAAGAGCACAGGGGGAAAACTCCAGGCAGTGGAAATGTCGCCGGCTGTTTTTTTCAGAAAAAGGCGGAAAAAGAAAACAAAGGCGACATCGACAAACGCGAGCACAGCAGCGCCTGCAAAGGGGAAAAAATAGAGCTGCGACAAAAGAGCCGAGGCCCAATCCAAAAGGCCGCCCGGATAGCTCGGAAAAGAAAAGAAAAAGTGTTTTTCGAAAAAAAAGACCGGGTCCTGAGCGGTGAAATAGAGAACAGGATGAATGACGATCAGGTAATACAAAAAAAGAGAGAGGAAAAAAAACAAGGAGATTAAAAGTTCCGCTGCGCCGCCCCGAACCGCGCTGAAAATGTTTTTGCGATTGTTCATCTTGTTTCTCCCAAAAAGAAAGAACTTTTGATTCCGAGGGAAAGATGAAAAAACAGTCAGAAAAAAATTTTACTATGACAACAAAGTGAAGATTTGAGACTCTTTCTTAAAGTTATCATTTTTATTAAAAATAGCAAGTCAACGGTGAGGGGGCGCAAAAAAAATTGGTGTACGGATGAGGTTCAGGCGACAGGTTCGACAGAATCTGTAATTATTTCAACATAATGGTCGGAGACGTCGGCAACGCCGCCGGCGATTGTAAAACGCTTGTTGCCGCCAATGGCCTGCACTTCAAGC
>JAJRST010000162.1 GCA_024278645.1 bacterium
CCAACAAGGAGCGACTATTAAAGTGTGGGAAGGAGGCAGGAAAAACCCAGCTACACAGAACAAGTATGGTTTTAAATTGAAAGCCAAGTTAACAGGCCCTTCTCATTTACAACCGAACGTCGCCGGTACTTCTGTAGCAACTGCTGATATTTCGCCATCAACTTTTTTATCACCCTATACTTATCAATGGTACATAAAAATTGAATGTCTTTCGGAATTGGACGAGTCTGGACGAGGACTCCCTTGTGGGAAATGGTACTCTTTGTCCGGCGCCTCGAGCTCAATACAGTGTTCCGGCTCTTCAACTTTTTGGCTAAAAGTCATTATCACTTCATTTACTAATGAATCATCTACTGATAGCATACATGTATTTGTTAATTCCGATAAGGATAAATCTCTTAATGAAACAGTTAATGCGATTTTAATAAATGATGCTCTGCAAGTTGCTTGTTTTCCAAACCCTTTTAATTCCACTATTTCAATCAAATATTTTACTGATTCACCTGAAAGGACGATTATTCAAATCTATGATATTCACGGCCGATGTATAAAACAGTTTAATAAGGGAGAGTCCACAAGCGGATTGCAGATTGTCGATTTTAGCGCAGAAGGGCTTGCGTCTGGTGTTTATTTTTGTAAAATTGTCAGGAGCAACCGCTCAAAAATTATGAGGCTCGTCTATGTCCAATAGACAAATGATCCTGGCGAGACTTTTGCTTTGTCTGCTTTTGTTATACCATTGCAAGAGTCGCCAGCCGACGAAGGGGAATGAGGCGCCGCCGGAGAGGGAGGAGCTTGTCGTCTATCCGCCGCCGGAGGGCGGATTCGCTGTTGCGCCTCAGGCCGCCATACCCTGGGAGAGCGTGGCCGGCTGCGTTTGGCCGATGGCGATGCATGACGCCCAGCGCACCGGCAGGGCCGTCGTTCGCGGGCCGCAAAAAGGCAAAATATTATGGAAATACGAGGCAAACGCCTGGGTGTTTTCATCGCCCGTGTTGGGGCCGGACGCTGAACTTTATACAGTGACTTACTTTTGCGACCTGATCGCCCTGTCTTTGTCCGGCGCCAGACTCTGGACGAGCAAGATCGAGGGGAAATATTGTTCCACAGATCCCCTTGTCGATAGAACCGGAACCATATATTGCTGGGCCGACAATCTCGAACGTTCCGATACAACTTTTGTGTATGCGGTAAATTCCGACGGCCGCATAAAATGGCGTTTCTCTCACATTTCTCCTGAAAAATATTTTCCATATAGCGGTAATATTTCTCAAGACGGCAGTCTCATTTTTATCGTGATGTACAATTACAAAAACGCGTTCTTGCTCGCCCTGCATACAGCAAACGGACAACCGGCATGGAAAAGCGTTGTTCTGCCTGAGGCCGTTTATGCGGCGGAAAAGAATCCCGCCATTGGGCCGGATCAAAATGTGTATCTTGCCTTCGGCCCCTGCTTGTACGCCTTTAGTGCAAATGGTGAGCTGCTCTGGAAAAAGGAATTCGCCCAAAACATCTCCTGCCCCTCGATTGACAATGCCGGGAACCTCTATTTAAGCGGAGACCGGAGCATTTTGTCACTTTATCCAAATGGCGCTCCGCGATGGCAGAATATACGCGTTGCGGCATTGTTCCCGGAATACTGTACGCCGGGCATCGGGCCGGACGGTTCGATTTATATCATCGGCTTTGCCAGCGGCGGCGGCGGAAAGGGCGTGGCGGCTTTGGACAACGACGGACGAGAGAAATGGTTTCGGACGTTAATCGAAATGGATTTGTCGGAGGAGAGTCCGGTCGTCGACAGCGATGGGACGGTCTACGTTGTGGGCGGGACGTATGACGGCGATGAGAATGGCGTTAATCTTTTTGCTGTGAACAGGGACGGTTCGCTCAGGTTCAAAATGGCCGTCACAGCGACGGCGGAAATTCCTGATATCGATACCACGCCGGCCATTGGGATGGACGGCGTCCTTTACGTCGGCTCCGACAAACCGGGTGAACAGATATTTGCCATAGAATGATCAATCGGTCAAAAGGGAGCCTTTTCAAAGAAGGTTTCCTTTTTCACCTGTCTTTCGGATTACGAGTTTTGGCCTGTTTTGTGTCCGGCAGTGGGAAATTCTGGACGATTTTGGAGTTTTTATTAACTCATCAATCAGCTCCTGATAATCCATTGACTTTTTTCCAATTGATTTCCTGTTGAGAAATCCATCCTTTTTTATGAGAAAGGTTGGATTTATACTTGATAAAGGCGGAGCCCTTCCCGTCAGCCCTGTAAAACTTGACAATCTCAAATGAAACCGCGGGCATTAAAGTGTCGATAATAGCAATGGATTTTTCAAGCGCCGCAGATCGTGGGTCATAGTAAACCCCAATCGGTTGTTTGCATTCTAATTTTATGGGCCATTTGGGCGAAATGAATAGCTGCGGCAGTTTCTCAAACTCGCCCGTTTTTGAGTCATAAATATATTCTTGAGGGAAAAAGGTCGTACCTGCGAGGTTCATTCTGATTGTTGCAGTGAATAAAAGTTTTTCATCATTTAATTTTATTTTATCAAAAGCATCGCTGGGAATGTTGACAAGTTCGATTAACTGCTTTTTGTTATCAA
>JAJRST010000163.1 GCA_024278645.1 bacterium
TCGCTCGCCCTGAAGATCATGGAGGGCGCCGGGGCGTTCGTCTGCGGCGAGGAGACGGCACTCATCGCCTCCATTGAAGGCAAACGCGGTATGCCGAAATTTCGGCCGCCCTATCCGGCGCAAAGCGGCCTGTGGGGCCGTCCCACGTTGGTGAACAACGCCGAGACCTTTGCCACCGTCCCCTGGATCGTTCGCAACGGCGCGGACGAGTTTGTAAAAATGGGAACCGAAAAGAGCAAGGGCACCAAGGTGTTTTCGCTTGCCGGTAAAATCGCCCGCGGCGGCCTCATCGAGGTGCCCATGGGCATCACCATCCGCGAGATTGTCGAGGACATAGGCGGGGGCATCCAGGACGGCAAACGATTCAAGGCTGTGCAGATCGGCGGGCCGTAGGGCGGCTGCGTTCCCGCCTGGCTGGCCGACACGCCGGTGGACTATGAAGCGCTGACCGAAGTCGGCGCCATGATGGGCTCCGGCGGCTTGCTGGTCATGGATGAATCCGACTGCATGGTTGAAATTGCCCGCTATTTCCTCAGCTTTACCTGCGATCAGTCCTGCGGCAAATGCACTTTTTGTCGCATCGGCACACGGCACATGCTCACCATTTTGGAAAAGCTGGTTGCCGGCGAGGGCGAGCCCGGCGACCTTGAAAAGCTCGAAGCGCTGGCCCTCAAAACCAAGGGAGGCAGCTTGTGCGGCCTGGGTAAAACGGCCCCCAACCCGGTGCTGTCTACGCTCAAATATTTCCGGCATGAATATGAAGCCCATCTGCGGGGCCGCTGTCCGTCGAAAAAATGCGCCGCGCTGATAAAGTATGAAATTACCGACGACTGCATCGGCTGCACGCTGTGCGCGCAAAAGTGCCCGGTGGATGCCATTCCCATACAGCCTTATGAAAAGCACGAGATCATTCAGGATAAATGCACCAAATGCGACGCCTGTTTTCAGGTGTGTCCCGTGAATGCGGTGAGCGTCGGGTGAGACAGGCTATACGTTGCGGGAATGATGTAGAAAAAGACAACTTGAACAACGCGAGTCGTCCCTTCTCCCTTGAGGGAGAGAGACAGGGTGAGGGTGATAGGATTTTTGCCTTTTCGACAGTATTTGTAAGTGTATGAAGAGAATGATCGGACTTTATTTGTCGCACACCTTGAAGGTGTACGACAAATTTATACGACGTTCAGAAATCTAACATGATAAAGCAGATAGATGAAAATTACGATCAACAATGAACATACAAACATCCAACCCGGCGACACGGTGCTCAAAGTCGCGCGCCGACTCGGCTTCGACATCCCCACCATGTGCTATCTCGACGGTCTGCCGCATAACACCTCCTGCATGATCTGCATGGTCGAGGACAAAAGCGCTGGCAAGCTGATCCCTTCGTGTTCCGCGCCCGCGGTGGACGGCATGCGGATCGAAACCGACAATGAACGCGTGCACGAGTTCCGCAAGGACGCTCTCGATCTGCTGCTCAGCGAACATATCGGCGACTGCGAGGCGCCATGCCAGCGCATCTGTCCGGCGTTGATGGACATTCCGCTAATGATTCGTCAGATTCAACAAAAAGACTGGCGTGCAGCGATCCAAACCATAAAGGCGGATATTGCACTGCCTGCCGTGCTGGGACGCATCTGTCCCGCGCCATGCGAAAACGGCTGCAACCGCGGCAAGCACGATGCGCCGGTGTCCATTCGCCTGCTGGAGCGCCATGTCGCGGATCTGGATTTAAAGTCGAACGCGCCACACACTCCCGACCGTCGGCCGGCTTCCGGTAAAAGCGTCGCCATTGTCGGCGCGGGGCCGGGCGGATTGGCCGCCGCCTGGTATTTACAGCAGCTCGGCCATCAATGCATCATTTTCGATAAAAACGAGCAGCCGGGCGGCAATTTACGCTACGCCGTGCCGGACGATCGGCTCCCCAAAGATATCCTTGATGCGGAGATCGAACGCATTGCACAATCCGGGGTCACGTTTCGTATGTCCGCAACGCTGGGCGAGGATGTGTCGTTTGCGCAGCTCCGGCAGGAATACGACGCCGTCGTGCTGACCAGCGGCGAGATCGACGCCGCCCTTTATCGGGACGCCGCCCTGGAAACCACACAACGCGGCTTGAAAATTGATCGCAAAACCATGCAAACGAACCTCCCCGGCGTGTTCGCCGGCGGCAGCCTGGTTTCGGCGAGTCAAATGGCGGTGCGCGCCGTCGGGCATGGCAAAATTATCGCGCTTTCTGTCGACCAGTTCCTGGCGGGCAAGCCGGTTGCCGGCAGGAGAAGACGCTTCAATTCGCTGATGGGCCGTTTGCAGGAAGGGGAAACCGGGGAGTTTATCAAGGAAGCGTCCGAGGCGCCGCGCGTCGAACCGGTGGGCGACTTTACGCTTGGCTTCAGCGGCGAGGAAGCGGTCGCCGAGGCGCTCCGTTGCTTCCACTGCGATTGTCGCAAGCAGCAATCCTGCAAGCTGCGCTTGTACTCGGATGTCTATGCCGCCAGTCAGAGCCGTTATCGACTTGGCGGGCGCAAAAAGTTCGAGCGCCAGGTGCAGCACGATCTGGTCATTTTCGAATCCGGCAAGTGCATCAAATGCGGCCTGTGTATTCAAATCGCCGAACGCGCCGGCGAGCGGTTGGGACTCGCCTTTATCAATCGCGGCTTTGATGTGAAACTCTCCGTGCCTTTCAGCGAAGCCCTGGAGCGCGGCCTGGAAAAGGTGGCTCAAGAGTGCGCCGCCGCCTGCCCGACGGCGGCGATTTCGTTAAAGTCCGGAGAGGAAGAGAGCGTCTCGCATCAGGATGCCAAAGATGAACAACAATAAAACCGTTATTCTGGTCGCCGTTTTATTGCTGATTTTTATGCAGCAGCTCACCATGCTGATAGAGTCCGTTTATATGCTCAATCTGCTGCACATCGGCATGGATGCCAGAGCCCTGGCCGTCCTTTTTTTGTACGCCGGAATATTACTGTTTTTTTTTAAAAAGAAAATCGGGATGAAAACAGCGCGCGTTCTCGGGTTGCTGTTTCTCGGCGTCAGCATGACAAGCTCGTGGATGCCCACGGAGTGGCGGATCTTCACATCCGGCGTTTCGGTGGCGCTTTTTCTGTTGCTGCTCGGCATTCGCGCCGCGCACGGCATTGCGAAAACTACCTGGCTTGTGGGGGCGATTTTTGCGATGCTGCTTTCCATCGCCTTGCGCGCGCTCGGCGCCACGCAGGACATTTCTCTCACCGGATTTACAAAGATCATCGGCGTGCTTTTCGCTGTGGCGGGCGCTTTTTTGCTCCGGGAGTTTCGCGAACGTGACCCGCGGGAAAACGACCGTCGAGAAAACACCGGGCGCAGCGGCCTTTCCCTTTTTGCCTCCTCCGTCGGCTTTATGTGCAGCCTCTTTTTTCTCTACGCCCTTTTATTCACCCAGGCCGTCATCTCGCGCTGGTCCGGCGTGGATGTCCGACTGATTCACGCCGTCCTGGCGCCGACGTTGGTGGGCGCGGTTTGGCTGCTCGCTCGCCGAGACATGCTGCTGCATCCACCGTTGTTGCTTGTCTGGAATGCTGTCTTTCTCGCCGCCGTGCTTTTCGTCATCCTGCGCAATAGCGTCTCTTTTCCGGTCAGCGTCGATGCAGCGCCGGTCATTGTCCGCGACGCGACCGATGTCGTGGGAACGATTGCCGTGGGCCTCATGCTGCTGCTGTCGCCCGTTGTTCTGGTGAACAGCGCCGTTTACATCGCCGCCATGACCGTGAATAAACCGTCGCGCCTGGCGCCGCCCCTCGCTTTTGCCGGATTTGTTTTCTCTCTTTTGGTGTTCATGTTGATTTTTACCAATGTGTGGGGCTATGTCGGCGAGGTCAGCCGAATATTTCGCAACAAGTTTTACCTGCCGTTTCTTTTGGCCGGACTGGGAATGACGCTGCCCTATCTCCGCGCCAAAAGCGTCCGTTTTGACAAAAAAGGCCTACGAAAATTTGTTGCGTCGGCGGCGATTTTAGGCGGCGTTTCCCTGGCCGTGGTTCTGGCGTTGGAATCCATGCCGCCCGCCGTTTCAAAAAATAAAGAAGCCTTGACGGTGATGACCTATAACATTCAGCAGGGCGTGAATGTGAGCGGCGCGAAGAATTATGACAAGCAACTGCAAGTGATCCGGCGCATCGATCCGGATATCTTGTGCCTGCAGGAGAACGACGTCGCCAGAATTTCTGGCGGCGGCAGCGACGTGGTGCGCTACTTTGCCGAAAAAATGAAATACTATAGCTACTATGGCCCCAAAACCGTAACCGGAACCTTTGGAACCTCCATCCTGTCCAGGTATCCACTGCGCAA
>JAJRST010000164.1 GCA_024278645.1 bacterium
GCGCACCGTTGATGGACGTCCTTGTTCAGGGCGTGGCCATCGATCCCCGCACAAATGAGCAGCATCTCTATCAAACGTTTTCAAAAGCGGACGGCTCCTTTTCTCTCGGCGTTGAACGCGGACTCGTTGCCTCCCTTGTGGCGCAAAAAGAAGGGGGCTACATTTCTGAAAATCCCACATTTCGAAACATTGATATGCGCCGCCGCGCCGCCGCTGAAGGCTTTAACTTTAATTTTGCCAGGGCGGCAAGCATGATGAGCCTGAGCGGCGCCGTTTATAAAGACGATCGCCCGGTCAAGGATGTTTATGTCGTTGCCTTTAATACGGACAACAAGCGCCCCGAAAGTCATCTGATTACAAAAACCGACGACAACGGCGCCTATTATTTTGACATCAAGCTCGAAGGCGACTGGCAGATCGGCGTCTATGAGGATAATCATTCCGCCCACCCAAAAATATATTATAAATATATGTCGCCCGGCTTGAAGTATCGGGACCTGGATTTTGTTTTATCCGACAATGACCAAAACAATGGTCGCCATCAAGGGGAGCTGCAACTGGCGGACTTTAACCTGGCCCCGCATTTCCCAAATCCCTTTTATAAGGAGACGATTATTGATTTTGTTTTGCCGAAATCCAGCTACACACAAATTGATGTGCTGGACATGAACGGCGTAGAGGTTACGTCGCTTATCAGCGACAAGCTGTAGAGCGGCTACCAAAAAGTTCGCTGGGACGGTACTGACGACGACGGCAACATTATCGCCAACGGCGTCTACTTTTGCCGTATGAAAGCCCAGAAAATGACGACCATACAACCGATTACATTACTTCGATAACTCCATACTCCTATTCTTCATCCTTTCGTTGAGAGCCTTCATGTTGCATGGAGGCTCTTTTTTTTACAACCTCGCGGGCGCGCCTTACCTGCATTATTCATGAAATCAGGCCTCGAAGACTCCAAGGCTCCAAGAAAAAATGCGTTATACATAGGAAAGCATAGGAAGAAAGTTTTAGAAACTATTTGTTTTATTGTCTTAATTCTATTGTTTTTGAGTACCTTCGAGACTTGGCGGCTTTGAGGCGAATGAATTTTCCACGATAAGAAGGCCCCCTGTTTAAAAACAACGCTTTTATTTCCCCCGGGGATTGAAAATTCTAAAGCTTGTAAATATACGGTAAAATGCTATATTTAAAGCCGTTATTCACTATCAGTCCCTGAATGAAACTTTGGAATAATGCAACATGGAAGCGCTAGGACGTCACATTCTCGTAGAATTTCTTTTATGCGACCCGGATGTTTTGAATGATGTGCCGCGTATTGAAAACGCCATGGTCGATGCCGCGGTGAAGGCCAATGCCACGGTCATCAGCTCCGACTTTCATCATTTTTCGCCGTGGGGCGTCTCCGGCGTCGTCATTATCCAGGAGAGCCACCTGGCCATTCACACCTGGCCGGAATATCAGTACGCCGCCGCCGACCTGTTCACCTGCGGCGACGACGTCGATCCCTGGCTGGCGTTTGACAGCCTGAAAGAGGCGCTCGATTCAAAAACCTATTCCGTGCTGGAGATGCACCGGGGACCGATCAATCTTTTGAAGCGAATCCCCTACAACGCCGAAGGCTATCGCCCGATCGCTTTTGAGAGGATGCAGGATATTGTCGCCAAACGAAACATCTGGTTTACCGACAAGGATGAAAATATCGCCCTGTCCATTCGTTCCTCCGGCAAATTGTTGTATGACAAGACCTCCCGATATCAACGCACGCGCGTGTTCCAGTCCTACGGTCTTGGCAAGGTGTTGACG
Source organism: bacterium (assembly GCA_024278645.1). GTDB lineage: Bacteria > Zhuqueibacterota > Zhuqueibacteria > Residuimicrobiales > Krinioviventaceae > JAJRST01. Next base: position 1,810 of record JAJRST010000164.1, read on the forward strand.
ATCGATAATATGATCATGTGCGCGGAGGAGGATGAGGCGCATTACCATGAGATGATTGCTCACCCGGCGATATTTTCGCACGGCAGTGTAGAAAGGGCGCTGGTGATCGGCGGCGGCGACGGCGGCACCGTGCGCGAGATTTTGCGGCATGACGGCGTCAAAAGCGTGGACATGGTGGAGATCGACGCCAACGTCGTCGAGGCGTCGAAATTGCACCTGCCCGGCCTGTCTTGCGCCTTTGACGATCCGCGGCTGAATTTGCGCATCGAAGACGGCGTCGCTTTTGTCGGAAAAGCAGCCGCCGAATCGTACGACCTGGTGATCATTGACGGCTCCGATCCGGTGGGACCGGCAAAGGGGTTGTTCTCCGTCGATTTTTACAAGAACTGCCAACGCGTCTTGAAACCGGATGGAATTTTGGTCGTCCAGGGAGAATCTCCGACTTTTAATCGGGAGGTGTTCGTCGAGCTGAATCACATGCTCGGAGATATTTTCGGATGTCAGCGGGTACACACATTGCTTTTCAACACCGCCGCCTACCCGACCGGCCTGTGGAGCTTTCACATCGCCTCAAAGAGCGACCGTGATGTCAAAAGGAACGATGAAAACCTCGTCGATTCCTTTGTGCGGCGGCATCAGTTAAAGTACTACAACGCCGCCGTGCATGGCGCGGCCTTTGTGCTGCCCAATTATGTCGAAAACATGTTAAAAGAAGGGGCCCGCCTCCAGAGGTTGTCGAAAAAGTGAGCGAGGTTTCCGAAACGCCGGGAGTCGTAACCGCTTTAAAATCAAGATGCACCAAACAGCCGGAGTCCGCCATTCGGTAAATATCCGGGGTTTTTCGACAGTCTCCCAATGGGGCCCATCTTTAAGCCCTTGAAAGTCCCGAACGCAGTCCAAGCCTCACCGCACCAGCAGCATTTTGATCGTTCTCGTCTGCTGCCCGGTGTGCAATCGTGCAAAATAGACGCCGGCGGGTTGATCGGCGGCGTTCCATTTCACGGCATGGCGTCCCGCGGTCTGCACACCGTCGACGAGCGAGGTGATTTTGCGACCGCGCAGGTCGTAAATAGTCAGCGTCGTCGACGCCGCATGAGGCGCCTGCCAGACGATGATCGTCGACGGATTGAAGGGATTGGGGTAGTTTTGCAGCAAGGCAAACTCGTCCGGCGGGAAAACACTTTCACCGATTCCCGTGCCCGTGTAGGGAATGCCGGGCAGTTCGCGGCCTTGCGCGCGGCTGTTTCCCTTGGCGTCGACGAGGTAGACGTTCACCCAATCGGGGCGTTCGGGCAGGGTGTTCTTTTCCACCAGGGCGGCCCACTCCTCGTCGTTCAGCCGCTTGAAATTATCGGTTGTCTTTTCATAATAGGACATCATCGCGCCGACGTAAGCCATTGGGCGATAGTTGTTTGACGGCGCGTTCGTCAAGACGACGCCGAGATTCACC
>JAJRST010000165.1 GCA_024278645.1 bacterium
TCGGCGCGGTCTATCCGGAACAGGTTTTCAAAGTTAATGTCGCCGATCATCATCAGCGCGCGCCGGGAATCGAGCGATTTTTTGTTGTTGTCGATAAAACGTTCCAGGGATTGAATCGCCTGTTCGTACGCTTGCCGTTGCAGGTAAACCTGGGTGAGACCCAGTTCCGCCTTGGCGCGGTATGGGCCGTCGGCAAATTCATGAATGACGATTTGAAACGCTTTTTCCGCCTCGTCCGGCTTGTTCGCCTGCAGCGCCGTATCGCCAAAATTGTAGACATACTTTCCTTTTTTATAGCCGCCCTTTACGCGCTTGTCATCAACCTCGACAATCTTTTTTTCCACCTGCAAATAATGGTGCAGCGACTTTTCATAATTTTTGTCCATCATGTACAGGTCGCCAAGGAAAAGATGCAGCGCCCACTCGACATTTTTGTGTCTTTTCATCGCGCGCTGCAACTCGTTGATCAGGGGCTTTAGCGTCCCTTCCTCGCGGGCGAGCCGTTGTATCTCGGATTCAATAAAGTTATACTGGCCGGGGTTCGCCGTCAAATAGTTGGCGTACTCCTGCACAAGCTCCTCATATTGATTCAACGCTTTGTAAATGGCCGCCAACTCAAAAGTAAAGGCCGTGCTGCTTTTGAGGACGGTGCGCCCTTTTCGGTAAACCTTGACGGCGTCCTCGTACAGGCGATTTTCAATCATAGCCTGGCCGACGAGCGAGTAGGCATTGTGGCTTTTTGGATTTTCCTCCAGAACCTGGCGCCATTTTTCGAGCGCCTTTTCTTCGTTTCCGCGCTTGAATTGCACCAGGGCAAGATCAACCGAGTAGCGGGCATCGCGGCGGCGCTTTTGCAAGTTCAGGATGAGCTCCTCAAGGCGATCATAATCCTGCAAGCGGTCGAGCATTCGTTTTGCGCCCAGGTAAGAGGAGACGTCCCCGGGATTTTCGTGACAGGCTCGAATATAATAATCCGCCGCGAGCGAATATTGCCCGGCCCTCTCGTACATGGTCGCCGCCTGACGCAGCATCACGGCATTATTGTGCCGCTTGCTTTGTGAAAAGCCGGGATGGCTGCTCAGGAAAGCTGCAAAAATGAGAGTGTAAACAAGTTTTTTATTCGGCCATTTCATGTTCGGTCAACGCTTTAAAATAGTTTTCAATAACTTTGAGATAGTCGCGGCTATAGCCCTCTTTTCTGGCTCGCAACAGGTCCTGCTGCAATTGATTTTTCCGCTCGCCCAGGTCGCCGGGCAGCTCGTCCGGGCTTTTTGCCAGGTAGCGTTTGCCGGTTTCCGCTTTACGCTCGCGGCTGAATTCGCGTTTGTTCACCGACTTTTGCGCATCCAGCATTCGCGACAGGATGCGGTTCTGTCTATTTATAGTATCCCGGGTAATCTGCTTGTTGGCAAAATCCTGCTCGACTTTTTTCATGTCGTCGGCGATTTGTTCGAGACTGCCAAGTATCTCCGACATCCCCCCGGCTTCACCGGCAAGTTGCTCCATGGATTTTCGAAGCTGCCTCTGCTCCGCGGCAAGCCGGGCCAGCGCCGCCTGTTGACCAAGAGTCAACTGTCCCTGGTTGCCCATCGCCTGCGTTTGCCGGTTCAACTGTCCCTGGGCGTCGGCCATTTGCTGCATTTGCTGTAAAAATTGTTGGTAGCTCATGCCGCCGGAGCCGCCCTGCTGCATCATGTTTTGCATGGACTGCTGCATACCGCGGACGGCGGCGTTCATCTGCGCCATGGACTTGCCCTGGCTCTGCGCCGCCTTGGCGCTGTTTCGCGCTTCCAAATAACGCAGCGCATTTTCCATTTCCATCATGGCCTTTCCCAGGGACTGACTCACTTGTGGATCGATGCCAAAGTTCTTTTTCATTGTTTCGGTCATGCCGTCCACAACTCGTTGCAGGCTGGAGGCCGTCTGTTCCTGTTTGTCGGCCATTTCCATGTATTGCGGACTGCTTCGCGGCATGCCCTGCATTTGCTGCATGAGTTTCTCCTGCTGCCGCGAAAGCTGCAACAGTTCGCGGCTTCCTTTGCGCATGGCCTGAATGGCCTGTCGCTGCATTTCGCCGCTCATCATTTGTTGAGCCTGTTGCAGATTGTCGGCCATTTTCTGAAACGTCTGCTGCACCTGCGCCGATTGCTGCGGCACGCCGGACATTTGATTCTTTTGCAGTTTCTGCTGCAATTCGGAAAGATTTCGTTGCATGTCGCCTTGCTGCATTTGTTCGGCCGCCTTGTTGACCTCCTCCATCGGCGAGGCCGGCAGCTCTTTCATCTGCTCCTGCAACTGCTTTAAAACATCGGACAAGTTTTCGGCATCTTTGGCAATGCGCTGTTGTTCCTCGGCCATTCTTTTATTATCCGCAGAGTTTTCGGCCTGCTCGGTAATTTCCGATTGCCGTTCCGCTAAATCCCGGGCCATTTTCAGCGCCTGGTCCAGCTTTTGTTCCGCCTTTAACTTTTTCAACAACGAAAGTGTGCGGTCGATAGTTTTATTATAATCCTCTACATTCAGCTTAAATTCTTCCATGGCCTTGCGTAAAAGATGCTCGTCGAGATTCTGCATCGCCTCGTTCATTTTTTCCATAATGTCCTGCAATTCGGGCGTCATAATCTCTTTGTAAAGATTCTGTATTTCCTGCAACTTTTTCATGGTTTCCCGGGTGAAAAGATTGTTCTTTTCGATCTTTTCAATCATTTCATCCATTTGTTGAATGGCCTTGTCAAGCTGCTGTTCGATCTCTTGTTGACGCTGAAGCGCTTCCTCGATCTCTTGCTTTTTTTGCCAGTCCATTTCCGTGGAGCGCTTCATTTCAAGAGACAGCTCTTGCAGCTTTTGCTGCAGCTCCCGGCTTTTTTCCAGCGCCTCCTCGAATGAGTTGGCGGCGTCTTCTTGCTCAAAAGCCGTTTCTTCATACATTTCGTACAATGACGGGAAACGCGCCCGATACATCTTGCTGCGCGTCGACTTTGGGCCGGAGACGTCGTCATTGTCAAACGCTTCGACAAAATAGACAAGGACGTCGGTGGGATACATATCCACACGCGACAAATCCCACTCGAGGGCGACGCGTACATGGTCGTCATTTGCTACAAATCCCTGAATATTGCTGTACACAAAACGGCTGCTGTCCGCTTCCGCCTCGCCCCCGGGAATGAGCTGGTAAGCCAGCCTGAGCCGGGAAACGCCGAAATCATCCTGCGCTTCGACAAGGAGCGGGATCGTCATATCTTCTGCAAGATCGATATCCTTGCCCGGCGATACAATTTGTATGAAAGGAAAGTTGTCCGGCACAACTCTTATCTTGTATTGAATGGGCGATACATTCTCATTGCCGGCGTCATCCAGCAGATGAATGGAGTAAGCGTCATCCTTTTGTATGCGAAACGAAGCCGAGACGCGGCGCTCCTTTATGCTCATAGCCACGCGCCGACCACTGGAAAATGCCAGTTGCGCGGAATTTACTTTTTTATTGACCAGGCCGGATATTTTCACGCGCGAGCCCTTGAGCGCATTGACATCGCCGATATTTTCATCCAAAAAGTAAGCATCAATGCCGGCGTAGCGGGGAGGTTCGATCTTGACTTTAATAGAGCGAAGCAAGGGGCGCTCGATAACGAGGATGTGATATTTATCGGAAAATTGCCGCCCGACGGAAAAGGAATATGTCAGGTTCTGGCGAACATTTTGGATTTTATAGCGAAAAGAGTCGTCCGTGGACTTTACAAGGTCGATGCTCTGGGAGGCGTCTTTGTACTCGAGTAAAAGTGTGGCGCGTTGAAAAGTGCTGTCGGAAACAACGACGGCGAGCTGAACATCCTCGCCTTTTATGACCGTTGCATCACCGGGCTTCACGAAAAAGCCGACCTCGTGCTCCTGCGTAAAATCCTGCATGGGATGAACAAGCCGGTAGCCGGCTGCGGAAAAGGGAGAAAAGAACAAAACGGCGAAAACAATAAAAACAACGCTGACGACGGAAGCATTGAGCAGCGCTCGTTTAAATGCCGTCAAATCCAGGTGGGAATCAAAGTCCGCATTCTTTAGCTCGTCCGCCACCTTGGCAAGCGACGCCTCGATGAGCGAAAGTGAAAAGCGCTTTTTGTCCCGCTCGTAATTTTCATAAAGCTGCAAGGCGTTGGCAAGGCGGTCGTTAACCGACTTGAAAAAA
>JAJRST010000166.1 GCA_024278645.1 bacterium
CATGTCGCACGAAATAAAAAACCCGTTGTCATCCATTAAAACCATCGTGCAGGTGCTGCATGAAAAAGCGACCGGCGAGGAAAAGCAGGACCTGCAACTGGTGGTGCAGGAGATTGACCGCCTCAATTCCATTCTGGAAAAATTGTTGAGCTTTGCGCGTCCCGCCGAGGCGACCACGGAGCGAGTGGACGTGGCCGCCGTGGTGCGCGATGTGTTGTCTCTGCTCAAACACCAGGCGCGAAAGAACGGCATCGAGCTGCATTTTCACGCAAGCGAAGAAGCGCTGTTGATGCATGTCAAATTGCAGACGATTCGGGAAATCGTCTTTAACCTGACGCTTAACGCCATTCAGGCGCAGCCGGACGGCGGCAATGTGCACATCACTTTGTCGCAAGGCGTCAATCCGAACGTCGATAAAAAGCGGCTTGCGCGCAAGGAGAGAAAGGAAAATTTGCTCATTCTGCGGGTGGCGGATGAAGGCCCCGGCATTGCCGAGGAGCATTTAAAAAAAATATACGAGCCGTTTTACACCTCCAAAACCGTGGGCACGGGATTGGGGCTGGCTATCGTCAAACGCAATGTCGAGGAGTTAGGCGGTGAAATCCACGCTGCAAACAGAAAAAATGGCGGCGCTGAATTTACCGTGTATTTGCCGGTCGCGCAAACGACGGCGGCGAACGAACAGGGATAACTTTTATGGCCGACAGGAATGATGCAAAAATACTGATTGTCGACGACGAAGCCACGGCCCGCTATGGCATGCACAAGGCGTTGCAGCCGCTGGCGCGCGAAATACGGGAAGCGGCGGATGGCTTTGAGGCCCTGCGCATGCTTCAGTCGTTCGAACCGGATATTGTGCTGTGCGATATCAACATGCCGAAAATGAACGGCATCGAGCTGCTCAAGACGCTGCCCTCGCTCAAGCTGGCCAGGGAGGTGGCGCCGTTGATCATCGTGGTCACCGCCTACGGTTCGGAAAAAATCGCCGTTGAGGCGATGAAGGCCGGAGCGTATGATTATTTGAGCAAGCCTTACGATATCGACGCGCTTCGTCTGCTGGTGAAAAAAGCGCTCGAAAGCGTACAGCTCAAGCAGGAGAACATTCGTCTCCGCCAGCAGGTGCTCGGACGGGACAGCGCCATCCTCGGCGACAGCGCCGCCATAAAAAGTGTGATTGAATTGATTCACAAAGTCGCGCCTACGGACGTCACTGTACTGATCACCGGCGAAAGCGGCGTCGGCAAGGAGCTGGCGGCGCGCACCATTCATCGGGCCAGCCGGCGCGCCGACGGCCCTTACGTCGCCATGAATTGCGCCGCCATCCCAAAGGACCTGGTGGAGAGCGAACTCTTTGGCCACGAAAAAGGCGCCTTTACCGGCGCCACGGCGCAGCGCCAGGGCAAGTTCGAGTTGGCGCACGGCGGCACGCTCTTCCTCGACGAGATCGCCGACATGAGCGTGGAAACGCAGGCAAAAATTTTACGCGTGCTGGAGGAAAAGTCCTTCACCCGTCTCGGCGGCAAGGAGGTCATTCATGCCGACGTTCGACTGATCAGCGCCACAAACAAGGTTTTGGAACAAGAAATCGAGCGCGGCGCCTTTCGACAGGATTTGTACTTTCGCCTCAAGGTCATCGAACTCGAGCTGCCGCCGCTGCGAACGCGAAAAGAGGATATCCCGCTTTTGGCGAACCATTATTTGACGCTGTTTGCGGAGCGGCATCGGAAAAATATTCGTAAAATAGAATCCGCCGCCATGCGCGCGCTGCTGAACTACAACTGGCCGGGAAACGTGCGCCAGCTCATCCATGTCATCGAACAGGGCGTTGTGTTGGCGGATGGCGATGTTTTGAGCGTCATGGATCTGCCGGAAGAGGTTGTAGGGAAAAAGACCTCCGAGGTCTTCAAGACCTCAGAGGTCTCTAACGCATTGGGAAAACGTTCTTTTACGGAAATGAAGGAGGAGTTCGTCTCCACCTTTGAGCGCAGCCTCATCGAAAAGGCGCTTGCCGACAGCGGCGGCAACGTGAGCCGGGCCGCGCGGCTGCTGAAAATGAAGCGCCAGTTTTTGCAGGCCAAGATGAAGAACCTGGGGATTGACGGCAACGCTTTTCGTCGATAGGGGCTTGATCAATTCGCGGTGCGTCGTCGATCAGGGGCTGCGAGCCTGCATCCGATCTGTTTTAACTATCCCACCCGGTTGAACACAAACGGCAAGTTCACCGTCACATTCCCTTCGGTGATCGGCGAGAAGCGCAGCTGCCGCACGATGTTGATGAGATCGCGAACAAAGTCGGCGTTCCGGATCGTGGATTCGACGACCTGCACACTGCTGACGCGGCCGTTGGCGGCGATGGTCACGTCCAGGCTCACCTTGCCGCGCAGGTTGGGGTCCTGGCGCAAATATTTGTTATAGGTGTACATCACCCGGCCATATTGCGATTTGACCACGGCCATAACCGACTCGGTCGAGCGCTGCCCCCTGGCTTCTTCCGTACCGCGCATCGCCCGCGGCGCTTGAATATTCACATTGCCTTTTTTCTGCAAGGCGACCGTCTCAACGCCGTCGTCGCCGGCGATCAGGTCGTCGATGCCGCCGGCCATGCCCAGGTCAAGAAGGTCGTCAATGTTGCCGTCGCCGCGGCCGCCGGACGATCCGACGCCCGGGGTGCGGCTTTTCAGCGTCGTTTTAGCGCCGATCAATTCATCCAGCTCCTTGACGAGACCCTGGTCGAGCAAAAAGTCTACAGCGGCGCCGGCGTCATTCGACGCTCCGGAGCCGCCAATCAAGCCAAGCAGACCGACCGAGGTGACCGACTTTTTCTTGCCGGGGCTTGCTTCTTCATCGGCGCTTTTTTCCTGATCTTCCGATTGCGTATCGGATTCTTCGGCAGCTCCCTGGCCGGCGGCGACGCCGGTTTCCACGACCGGCGGCTGCTCGCGTTGCAGCATAAAACGCGCGAAACGCTGCTGCACCTTGTTCGCCTCCGGCGGCGCTTCCGGCGGCAGCTCGATTCGGGAAAGATGCACGCCCCACCATGCTTCCAGGCCGATAAAAACGACGAGTAAGAACTTGAAAACCAGATCGCGCCCTAGCGCCTTGCGAACCGCGGCGCGCCACGTGTAGACCGGCAGTCCGGCGTCGCTTGCCGCAACGCCGTCGAATCGAAAAGCCACCTCGGTGTCGTCGATTTTGATGATGCCCTTGCGTCCCGGCGCAAAGGTCAACAGATAAAAGTCGCCCTTGCGCGGCAGGATGTCCTGGACAATGAGATCCTGAAAGGCCAGCGTCGAATCCCGGTATTTGACGCCGCCCTTCATTTTCGGGTGAATGTACAAACGGCAGGTTTTGCCGTCGCATTCGATGAGGGGGCGACTCTTGGGAAAGGCGTTGTCAAAAACGATAATATCGTTTTCCGGCGCCAGGCCGATGGATAATTTATCGCCGGCGCGCAACAGTCGCTGAAACGCGCCGCGCCGGTCTTTTATCTGAATTTGAAGAGTATGTTTTTTTCTATGTGCCACAAGATTCCAGTTTTGTCGTCAATGCGCCCGAGTTGTTTATTCTTTTTCCACCACGGCCAAATTCATGTCGTTGTATCCCACCTGGCCGCAGGTCAGCATGACGCGTTTGAGCAGATCAAAGGTGACGTCGCGGTCGCCCTGGATGGCGATGGCGCCGCTGAAACCGCGCATTTGCGATGAAAGCTGGCCGATGCCCTCGGAGATGCTTCGCAGGCGCGCCAGCTCCTTTTGCAGGGACGGGATGAGCAGTTGCTCTTGCGTCGCTATCTCTTCCAGGCGTTGAATGGGACGGCCGTCCACCAGAATCCATTCGCGGGTGACGGCGATGACCGAGACGACCGGCGGCTTGGTCGTGGACGTCGATTCCGGCAGGCGCAGGTCCTGCGCCACGGTCATGATTTGGCCGTCGGCGCTGTAGCTCTTTAAAAGAAAGACCAGCAGAATGGTAAACATGTCGATCATCGACGTCAGTCGCAGCGTAAACGTGCCGCGCTTTGTTTTCCTGTTTGCCCGCAGGTTCGGTGTATCCGATTGATCAAATATCATCGTATTCAAACTTCCCACATAAAAAGAATTTGTGTATACTATTTTTAATTCACAACCCGGATGAACCGGAGCCAAAAGACCACCGCGAATTTCACGAATTTAAGAAAATGCATAATTCGCTTAATTCGCGTCATTCGCGGTCAAGTTTTATATTTTTCAATTTACAACTTTTACCAATTCTGATTACACTTTAACTTAAGACACTAATTAATCGCTGCCACCCTAGCCGGAAATCGAAATATTGGGAAACCCGGCCTTGCGGCAGCGATCCATGACGGTGATAATCGTTTCATAACGAATTTTATCCTCCGGCGAAATGATAATATCCTGCGATTGCGGGTACTTTTCCTTCACGCGGCGGAGCTGCCCGGCGAGCGCCTCCCAGTTGTATTCGCCGTTTTTCTTGCCCAGTTTCGGGAACTTTAGCTTTGGACTGTTGAGCGCAAAACCGTCCTCTTGAATCTGCAAAATATTGAGGACGACGCTCTCTTGCTTTTGCACGGTTGTCTGCCGGGCGCGATCCAGACTCGGCAGCGTCAATTCCAGCACGGCGATGCGCATGAACGTCGCCGTGAGCAGCAAAAAGGGGATGAGAATCAAAAAGATGTTCATCACCGCCGTCAGGTTGACGTCCGTGTCCTCGGCGTGGCCGCGCAGCCGCCGTTTCATCGATTGCTTGAGATTCATTCTTTACCTCGAAGCGGTCATATAGCGGAACAGTCTGGCGACGTTTTCGTTGATTTCGTCAATGAGCTCGTTCGTCGCCTCCACCAGGTAGGTGTAGCCGATGAGGCAGGGAATGGCGGTGATGATGCCAAAGGCCGTGGTGTTCATGGCAATGGAGATGCCGGCGGTGAGCAGGGTCGCCTTGTCGGCGGCGTCAGCGTGCGCCACGGCGGCAAAGGCGCTGATCAGGCCGAGAATCGTTCCCAGCAGTCCGAGCAGGGTGGCGACGTTGGCGATCATCGACAGGTAATGCGTGCGTTTTTCCAGCTTCGGAATTTCCACCATGGCGGCGATTTCCAGCGCATTGCGGATGTCCTTTTCCGAATTGTTGATTTCCATGAGACCGGCCCTGGTGATGTTTGGCAACGCCGCCTTGGAGCGGTTGCAATATTCGATCGCCTGGTCGATATTTCCGCCTTTTAAAAGCTGTACGATCTGGTTGACAAATGTATCGCTGTCTATGCGGTTTCTGAAACGAATGTAAACAATACGCTCGATTATCACCACAACACCTAGCACCAGGGCGAAAAGAATGATGAACATAACCGGCCCGCCCTGGGTAAAAAATCTGATGATGCTGTCCAAGTTTAACCTCCTGTATGGGTGTGTGAAAATAAAATTTCAATGACGTTTTGGAACAAATGAGCCGTATTGCGCCCTTGAGCATTGATAGTTTTATCGGCAAAATAAAGTTTGTTTGTTCAAAGAACTTCTGGCGCTGCCAGGCACAAACTAATATATGAAGAAAAAAGTCCTTGCTTTAATGCCTCATGGTCAGCAAATTTTTCCGACCTTCCGACCTTCC
>JAJRST010000167.1 GCA_024278645.1 bacterium
GGTGGAACGACAGGGTGGGCGCGGGAGAAGATGCATGGTCGGCCGCACTGTTTTTGTCCGGCATTTCAGGCCTCGCTTTTACAGCGTCTTTGTTTTCGGGAAAATAGCAAATTTGGAGTAGAGGGTCAAATGATTTTCTGCTATTGACCTGTGCGTAATTTACCTGTATTTTTACGCACGACATGCGAAGATATACAGGCAAATCGCCGAACATTGCGAACGAGTCCGCCGCGGCGGACGAGTGAAGCAATCTTTACAGGAAGAAATATTTCTTACGCGAGAGACCGCGTCGTCGCTCCGCTCCTCGCGGTGACTTTCCCTAGGAGCACTCCTGCCGCCTTGTGACAAAGCAAAAAGGGATCGGGTCAACCTCCTGGCAGCACAATCGTCACCGTCGTCCCCACTCCTTCCTTGCTCGTAATATCGATGTCGCCGCCGTGCGCTTCAACGATCCACTTGCAGATGGCCAGGCCCAGGCCGCTGCTGTGCTGCTCGCGGCGGCGAGATTTGTCGACGCGGTAAAAGCGGTCGAACACAAACGGCAGGTCTTTTTCCGGAATGCCGATGCCGGTGTCCGAAAAGGCAAGTTCGATTCGTCCATTGGCACGTTGCAGCGTGACATCAATGTCGCCTCCGGCGGGCGTGTATTTGACGGCGTTGTCCAGTAAATTGGCGACGACCTGGCGCATGCGGTCGGCGTCGACAAAACATTCAATCGATCCAGGGGGCGGTTGAAAATGAACGGTGATATTTTTCTCCGCGGCTTGGCGCTGATGCGACCGGACGCACTCTCTTAAAAGCGTTGCGAGGTCAACCGGTTTTTTTTGCAGCGTCAATTCCCCGGCGTCGGCGTGGGAAAGCAGCAGCAGGTCGTTGACGATCTTTTCCATCCATCGAATTTCCCCAAGGCTGCTGTGCAGCGTTTCGATATACTCTTTTTGTTGCCGCTGTCGACGCAGCGCCACCTCGATTTCACCGCGCAGGATGGTCAACGGCGTGCGCAGCTCATGCGAGGCGTCCGCGGTAAACCGTTGGATTCTCTCCACCCCGGTTTGAATGCGCTCCATCATGGCGTTAAAGGTGCGCACGAGCTGCCGGATTTCGTCGTTCTGCTCCGGCTCCGGCAGTCGTTTGTCCAGATGATACAGGGACATCTCCCGGGCGGCTTGAGTGATTTCGGCGACCGGCCGGAGAGAGCGTCTGGCCAGCATCCAGCCGCCGACGCCGGCCAAAAGCAGAACAAGCGGCGCCAACATCAGCAACAAAACACGAATGTGTTCGATTAGCTTTTGCACATACAACACCGACTGCCCGACGCGCACCTTGAAGACAATGTCCTCTCGCGGCTGCACCGGGCCGGCGGTGTAGGTAAAAATATGAAACACGGTTCCCGTCTCATCCGCCACGCGCCGCTGCGAACCTTCCGGCGGCATGGAAAAAGAGGTTATTAAAAACGGGGGAAAGTTGCGCGACTGGAAAATTCGCCCCAGGGAATCGGCCCACACTTCGAAAAAGATGCCGTTTTGCTTTAGATTAAGCTCGCCGGCCTCGTGCACTATATAGTCCACATCCAGCGTGTCGTTTCGAAAACGGATGAATTCGGAAATCTCCTCGGCGTTTTCGTTGAGGATGTTGTACTGCTCGTTGTACAATTCGTTGGCAATCAACATAAAGGACAAGACGCCAAAGAGCAGCATGGCCAGCATCAACAGCAGGCTGTACCAGATGGTCAATCGCGTGCTAATGGTCAGCTTCATGGTCCTGGTGCTCCAGTTTGTAGCCGAATCCACGCACCGTGTGAATCAGCGGCCGGTGAAAAGGCCGGTCGATCTTTTTGCGCAAATGGTTGATATAGACGTCGACGACATTTGAATCCGCATCGTCGTTCAACCCCCAGATCGCCTCTTCGATGTCGACGCGGGAGAGCACGCGCCCCTTGTTTCGCAGCAGGTATTCCAGCAGGCGGTATTCCACGGTGGTCAGGGCGACCGGGCGACCGGCGCGCTGCACAATGTGTCTGGCGGTGTCCATTTTCAAATCGCCGGCGCGGAGCATCTCGCCATAGGCGCCCCGGCTGCGTCGCACCAGCGCCTGCAAGCGCGCCAAAAGCTCCTCAAAGGCAAACGGCTTGACCAGGTAATCGTCCGCCCCGGCGTTGAGCCCGGCGACGCGATCGGGCACGGCATCGCGCGCGGTGAGCAATAGCACCGGCGTGTCGTCGCCGTGTCGTCGCATCATCCGCAGCACGGAGAGGCCGTCGCGTCCGGGCAGCATAATGTCCAGGGCGATGACGTCATAACTTTTGGCGCCGATCATGGCCAGGGCCTTTACACCGTCCGCGGCGACGTCGACGCTCCACCCCTCCTCCCGCAGACCCTTTTTTATAAAGGCCGCAACCTTGGGTTCGTCTTCAATGATGAGGATGCGCATCGGTTCTTTATAGATGGTGAACATTTTCCCGTATAATGATGACTCGATCCAACCCGTGAAATTGGCCGAGCAAATAAACGAATCATTTTCCATATAATAAGCCGATGCGGGGATCAAAGTCAAGTATTTTTTATGGCCAAGCTCCCGTGTTCCGGCGCCTCCTCTTTCCAGGGCCGGCATTTTTTGACAGAAGAATTTCGCGGCAGAATTATTTTGCATGGAAGGATAAAAAGCCCCGATGCATTTGCAGGCATCGGGGCGGGAAACAGTCAAACTAATCTTTATAAAATCGCACTACCTGCTGCTTTAATGTCCCGTCCGGCAGCACATCGCAAATGACATAGTGATGCACATTGCCCAGGGGGCCAAAACGGTCGTGCAGGCCGGCGCCGCCGCCGCCGGAAATCGTATAGTCGACGTCCTTGTGGCGCGCCGTGGAATAGGCGTGAATGTGGCCGAGAAAGACATGCAGCACCTCATGCTTTTGCAGCATGTCCGTCAGTTGGGGAGAGTATTTCGCATCCCAGGAATGGTAGGCCCACTTTTCAATGTCGCGCGGCGGTTTGTGCATGGCGACGATTTTTTTCATCGGCGGCGGCGTCGAGGACAACGTCTGCTCCAGCCATTGCAGCGTCGCTTCCGGCTTGTTTACCCGCGTTATGTTGTCGACAAAAATAAAGCGATAGCCGCCATAATCAAAAAAGTAATTGAGCGAATTCTCGCCAAACAAGGTGCGGTACTCCACGGCCATGCCATCATCGCCGTCGTCGTGATTGCCGAGGGCAATGAAATAAGGGATGTCCGTCTTGAGCAACGGCGGGATGTAATAATCCAGATACTCGTCCGTGTATCCGCGGACCACAATATCGCCGGAATTGATGACAAACGCCGGTTTGGGATCGAGCTGGTCGATATGCTGCACAATGGCCTCCCACAGCTCGTATTGCGACCGGCTGTCGCCCACAACCACAAAGCGAAAGCCGCCGTCGCCGGGAGCGCCGAGTTCGGCGATATTCTTCTCAAAATTGAATCTGTCGCGATAGGGGCCCAGTCTTTTCTCCGCATCCGCGGCGATGTCCGTTATCACCGGTTTTTCCTTTTTGGGCCTGGGCACAATTTCGTTCAACGCGCCGTGGTCCACCAGGCCGATCGCCCGAATCCGACCGTCCGGGCGCGCATAATAGACGCCGTCGCCGGCAAGCAGCACAAAACGGTCTCCGGCAATTGTTTTCGCCGCCCACGCCTTGTGCGGCTTTTCGCCCTGAACCTGGGCAATAAGGTCGAGCGTCGCAGCCGGAACGTCGTCGAGCGCAATTTTTCTTTTTGTGCCCTTTATGACCAGTTCGTCCGGCTTTTCCTCGACTTTTGACTCGTAGTTTTTATATTCAAGCTCAATGATGCGGCCGTCGGCAGCGATGACAAAATCATATTCGTCAATCTTGTTGGCGGCGCGAATGCCATAGAGGTCGTTTTTCAGCATTCGCCACCGCTTGACTTCGGCGTCGGGCGCTATTGTTTTGACGATATTTAAAAGTTCATCGGAAGGCGGTTTGATGTCCCCTTTGTTCGGCGGCTGGTAAAAATCGTTGCCCGGCGGTCCGACGTCCACGCGCCACGGGCCGACATGTTTCGGGATCTCGCCGGCAAACAGCACGGCGAAAAACAGAAGGAACAGGGTGGATGTATAAAGCATCTTTTTCATGGTTTTTTCCTTTTTTTTTGTTGATAAAACCGGTTTCTAAAATATAGCGTTATTTTAAAATTAATAAAGGTAAAACGGAAACGACATTGTAATTTATTGTATCCAATTTTCATTACCGCTGTCCATCGAAAAGAGAGCCAAACCATGACATTCCAGCCCGGATTATTCAAATAAATCGTTTGCAAATGCATGGAAAAAGTTTAAATTGTTTAATTTTTCAAAACAAAAGAGAGACTCGTTATGACCTGGTGGCAACATCTTCCCGAAAAAATGAGCCCGACCATTTTCGGCGTCGGCTCTTTCCAATTGCGATGGTACGGCATGATGTACATCGTCGCCTTTGCCGTCGTTTACATGATGGTTATGCTGCGCTACAAAAGCGACAACCCGGACATCGACAAAGAAACGGCGCAGGGCTGGTTCACCTGGGCCATCCTCGGCGTCATTCTCGGCGGACGCGTCGGTTATGTCTTGTTTTACGAACCCGGCATGATTCTGAGCAATCCGTTGGGCATCTTGCTGCCCGTGGACGCGCGGCACGGCTTTCGCTTCACCGGCCTGTCCGGCATGTCCTTTCACGGCGGCGTCATCGGCGTTGTGCTTTTCTCCGTTCTCTATGCGCACCGGCAAAAAGTCAGCTTTTGGCGGCTGGCCGACCTGGTGGTACCGGCCATACCGCTGGGCTATACCTTCGGCCGATTGGGCAACTTTATCAACGGCGAGCTGTACGGACGCGTCACCAGCGTACCCTGGGGCATGTATTTTCCGGCCGATTATACGAAACAGCTCCGGCATCCGTCGCAGCTTTACGAAGCTTTTTTTGAGGGGATTTTTCTTTTTGCGGTGATGTGGTCGATTCGCAATAAACCGCAATTGTCCAGGTTGATTTTACCCATTTACCTGATCGGCTATGGCGCGGTGCGTTTTTTCATCGAATTTGTACGGCAGCCGGATGCGCACCTGGGCACGGTGCTGGGGCCGTTCACCATGGGCCAGGTTTTGAGTTTTACGATGATCGCAGGCGGCGGCGTTTTGATTCTGCTGCTGCGCGAAAGAGGCCGGTCGGCATAGAAAAAAAGTCATCGCCAAGGCAGCACGCCAGTGAGAGCGCTTTGCTCTCAAACAGGAGAAACATCTCGTTTCAAAAGATCGCGTCAGGCGGCGCGGGGGAGTGTGACGCAATCTCCCTGGAAACAAAACTTGCCGCTAGTGTAGATATTTCCACTGACTGGAAGGCCGCCTTCGCGATGACTCTTACACTCAATACCCGCCAATATCGTTGATCTGCAACCCGAGACCAAAAATTGCCGTCAATCACACCTCGTCTTGCCGCGGCATGTACAGCGGCAACGGCGTCCAGGCGTGCAGCGCGAAATTATCGATCGGCGGCAGATCGATCAGCTCCGGCGGCATGGGGCCGAACAACAGCAGCATGGCCGTTTTGGCGTCGCATTGGACGTCCGGCGCGGCGTCGCTTGCGCGGCACTGCGCCAGCGGCCCGTCAACCGTCAGTTCAAAAACGCCGCCGTCCCGGATGCCCAGACGAAAAGCGCCGGCCGGCAGCCCGGCGCTGCTGTGCTTTGCCTTCAAGGCGGCATCGATAACCGCGACCCAATCAAACACGCGCCAATTGCCGGAGGGTCGAATCCCGGAAAAATCGCAAACGTGTAACAAAAAACGGGACAACGGCGTGCCCAGGGGCGGCGTCTCGAACTCGACAGCGTCGTCTTGTTGCGGAACCCATGCTGCGATAATTTGACGCATCGCTTCTTCATTTTCAGCGGCAATTTCGGGGACCCTGCCGGCGGCGGCATCGACGACGACATAGCCAATGATGCGCCCCGACATCTCGAGGGCGGCGTACGCCTTGTTCTTCCAGCTCGACACGGCGTCGTAAAAGGCGTCCCCGGGGCGGTCGACGTGAACGATCCGCCTGTCATGCCATTTTCTCATGCGCGCCATCCACGCGGCGTGTTCGCGCCTTACCGGCTCAAAACGGAGGTCAGGCGTCTGCCTGCAACAATGTTTAATATTCGCCCTGGTTACCTGAAAGCGGTATCGTTGACCGCACACTTCATAGCCCCAATAACCGTAGCGCTGCCGATTGCCGCCAAGCCATGAAAGCTGGTATTTTTCTTCCTTTATCACCTCCAGACAATGATCCATCAATCGCTTCATATAGCCGCGACCGCGATCATTGCGATGCACGGAAACGCCGCCGATGCTGACCGTCTTTAGCGCCATGCCGCCGACGAAAAGCGTCATCGGAAACAGGCCGACGATGGCGCGTATGCGGCCGTCCCGTTTGACGGCCCAATTGCAGCGCGTATGCTCATCCGTGGGCTTGTACAATTTGGGCAGCAGCGTTGGGAAATGAGTGTGACCGTAAACGGAGAA
>JAJRST010000168.1 GCA_024278645.1 bacterium
AACCTTTCCCTGTTCGATGAGCCGGACAATGGCCTCCCAGGCCTCTTCGATGTCCTCGTCCGGTTTCGGCCAATGGATTTGATACAGATCGATCGCCTCGACGCCGAGACGGCGCAGGCTGTCTTCCGCTTCCTTTATGACGCTCTGCCTTTTTAGTTCGGAATAAAGCTGCCCGGCGGCGTTCTGCTTGCGCCCGCATTTTGTCGCAACAATCGGTTTTTTGCTCATTCCCTTTAACGCCTGGCCGACAACCTCCTCGGCATGGCCGAGACCGTACACGGCGGCGGCGTCGATCCAGTTGACGCCCAAATCGAGAGCGTGATAAATTGTCTGAATCGATTGTCGGTCATCCTGCGGTCCCCAGCCGTACTTCCAGTCATCGCCGCCCATGGCCCACGTCCCAAGCCCGATGACGCTCAGGTTCAAATCCGAATACCCCAATTTTTTATAGCGCATCGGCGTCCTTTCACTGTATTATTTACAAAATGACATTGATTTTCGTTAAAAGAGTGCTTATAATTTACCAGAATTTTGGAAAGATGCAATTTTTATCAAACGGGTGGCGGCCATGCGCAAGTTCATTCAGGACATCGTGACCTTTTTATCTTCAACGCATCAATTTCTGACTCGAGATATCTGGCGACAGGATTTCACGCGTCTGTCCAGGGCGCGCAAATTTTTGTACGAGCAGATCATCATCAGCTACTTGGTCATCCGTTCCTACGTTGAAGACCGGCTGCCGGTGCGCGCCTCGGCCCTGGTCTATTCGACGCTGCTCTCCATTGTGCCGCTGCTGGCGGTCACTTTTGCATTGTTCAAAGGATTTGGCTTTCATTTAAAGCTGGAGCCAAAGCTGCAGGAATGGGCGGCGCCGCTCGGCGATAAGGCGCTTGACACAATTCACCAAGTGATCAGCGAACTGGACAGCCTCAGCCTGAATACATTCGGCTTTGTCGGGTTAGCCGTTTTGTTGATTTCCATATTCTCCATTGTCAACAATATCGAACGCGCTTTCAACGACATCTGGCGCATCGAAAAAGTGCGCAGCTTTCAGCGGCGATTTGCCGATTATGCCGGCGTCTTTTTATTCATTCCCATTCTGCTCATCGGCGTGCCGTTCATCAACGGCTATTTTCAAAGCATCCCCATCGTACAGGCCATGCGCCATACGCCGGGCCTGGAGCTGTTCATCCAAAAAGCGACGCCCTTTTTCATCGCCTGGTTCATCTTTTCCTTTCTGTACATTTTTGTGCCCAACACCAAAGTGCATGTGGGAGCGGCGATCAAAGGCGCTTTTCTGGCCGGCCTGCTGTGGCAGATGGCCAATTTCTATTTTACAAAGTTTATCATTCATGCCTATCAAACGGGCATCAAAGCCGCACTGTACACCAGCTTTGCCAGCTTTTTGCTGTTCCTTATATGGCTCTATCTAAGCTGGACCGTGGTTCTGCTGGGCGCCGAAGTGTCCTATGCGCATCAGAACCGAAGCAAAATCAGTTGGGAAGTGCGAAGAACAAAATACAGCTATGCCTTTCGCGAATCTTTGGCCATTCTAATTCTGCTTTACGTTTCCGACAAATTTCTGAATGGCGAGGAGGCGCCGATGCACGAAGAAATCGTAAATCGGTTCCACGTCCCGGAGCGACTGGCCAACGAGGTTATACAAACGCTGACCGAAGTGCACTACCTGTATGCCGTCGGTTCGGATGAACGCGAAGTGCGCTACACCCCCGGCGTCAGCCCGGATACGGTCACGGTTGCGGACGTCATGCAGCGCATTCGCAACTTTGGCGTTTCGGTTGATATTGAGAAAAAAGGGGACAAATTCGACTCTATTCTTCAAAGCATCTATAATGAGCATGAATCGCTTTTAAAGCAGTCCGCTTTTCGCCGCACGTTAAAGGAGCTGTTGGACGGGGCGCCGAAAAGCTGATCTGCATCAATGCCGCTTTATAACATTTTCGAGGGGAGGGGCCATGCGAACAGGCGTTTTCGTTTTGTTGATTATTGTTTATTGCCATGTCGGGGCGTCGCAAATCGTTTTATCGGAAATCATGTTCAACCCGTCCGGAAACGAACGATACGATGAATTCATTGAACTGTACAACCTGAGCGACGACGAGTCGGTCGACCTGACCGGCTTGCTGGTCAGCGACAGCTCAAAGTTCAACCTCGTTTTGCCCTTTGAAGAGACCGCCCTGCTGCCGCCGCATCATTTTGCCATCATTCTCGTTCCCAACTATTTTGAAAAAAGCCGCATCTACGACGCCGAGATTCCGGACGACGCACTGCTGCTGACCATCGGCAACGCGCAGTTTGGCGCCTACGGTCTGAAAAACAGCGCCGGCGAACGGGTGTCGCTGCACCGACCGGACAGCTCTCTCGTCGCCGCCTGGAAATACTCGCCGGATAACAAGGACGGCATTTCGGAAGAAAAGATCGATTTAAGCCTCGGCGATGCAGCGGCCAACTGGAGCAACTCGATAAAATTCGGCGGCACTCCCGGTTACAAAAACTCGGTCACGCCGTCGGCGTTTGACTTGGCGATTATTTCCCTCGCGATTTCGCCGCAAAACCCCGGCAATAAAGATTCCTTGCATATACGCCTGGGCGTCAGGAACGTCGGCAAGGAGGCCGTGTCTTATGTCGATGCGTCGCTGCTCGAGCAATACGACGGCGGCGAGGATGTTCTGCAATCGCGGAGGATCGATACAACGCTTTTCCCAAACGATTCAATCGACGTCCGTTTTACCCTGCCGCCGCTTGCGCTCGGTGCGCATATATTGACGGCGCGAATCGGGCACGAAAAAGACGAAAACAGCATCAACAACGTCATGGACGTCGAATTCGAGGTGGTCGCCGCCTACTCGCCGGGAAGCGTGGTGATCAACGAAATCATGTACAATACGGACGAAAAAGCGGACGAGTGGCTGGAATTGTTCAACGCCACGGCGGACAGCATTTTCTTGCGGAATTGGCGCATCGCCGACAAACGGAAAGAAACCGTTATTTGCGACACGGCGCGTTTTCTTGCCCCGGGCGGCTATTGCGTGCTGGCCAACCGGCCGATGCAGGGGCTGGACCATAGCAAGCAAATAATCATCTCCCTGCCCGAACTGAACAACAGCGGCGACGAACTGGTATTGCTCGACGCCACGGGTGCGGTGATCGACAGCGTCGCCTATTCGCGCGCCTATGGCGGCGAACGCAACGTCTCCCTGGAACGCATACGATACGAAGAGCTGTCCACAGCGGAGAACTGGGGAAGCTGCCGGGACTCGCTCGGCTCGACGCCCGGGCGCAGCAACAGCATCAGTCCGCGGTCGCGCGATGCCGCCATCGACGGCGCATTTATCGACGTGACGCCGCAGCATCCGCTTGCCGGGGAGCCGCTCGCCATCAGCGTTCGCGTCGTCAACAGCGGCAGACAACAGGCGAGCGACATAAGCATTCATTTCTCCTTTGCCGGTTTTGGCGATTCTTCATTTTCTGAAATCGGAGCGCAAAAAATTGCATGGCTGGACGTCAATGACGCCGTCATCGTCTCCACGACGTGGCATGACGCCGCCGCCGGAGCCTACAGGCTCCT
>JAJRST010000169.1 GCA_024278645.1 bacterium
AAAAAAACCCCGACTATTTCCATAGCCGGGGCTCGTTCAAGTCAAACTAAAATCAGATTTTAGTGACGTTGGCCGCTTGCAGGCCTTTGGGGCCTTGCTCGACGTCAAATTGGACCTTGTCGCCATCTTCCAGAGTTTTGTAGCCTTCACCAGCAATCGCCTTGAAATGCACAAAGACATCATCGCCTTCATCTCTGGTAATGAATCCGTAGCCCTTTGAACTGTTGAACCATTTTACAGTTCCAGTTTCCATTGACTCGTCCCTTACATAATGACACTGTGTTACGTACAGCTGTGTATTTAGCCTTGTCTGGAAGAGAAAGCGGCGTGTAAAACCGTGGTGAGTGTTTCCCTTGCGTTTCTTTTTGTTCGAAAAGTCGTCAAAAAAGTCTGGATGCAACAGAAAGGCCAAAGAACAGGTACTTTAATTAACATAATTAATCTACAATCTTTTATTTTAAGATGCAAATATTAATTTGAATTTTTAGCGAAAAAAAATTATCTCTAAAATGAGCGTTTCTAACCTGATAAACCCGCATACGGCCGGAAATCGTAGTGAAAAAATCAGTTTTATCCTGTTTCGCATGGAGCGCCATCCGACTTGATTAACAGAACTGCAAGTTTCTTGATCTGCATCAAGGGAAAAAAGCTTTGGATGGACTATATTCAATCAATGAATAACAACGGAGAAGTTGATGCTGAGACAAATAATTACCATAGATGAAGAAAAGTGCAATGGCTGTGCTT
The DNA here is from genome assembly GCA_024278645.1 of bacterium. Taxonomy (GTDB): domain Bacteria; phylum Zhuqueibacterota; class Zhuqueibacteria; order Residuimicrobiales; family Krinioviventaceae; genus JAJRST01. The sequence continues at coordinate 748 of JAJRST010000169.1, forward strand.
TGTGCATTCCCGTCTGTCCCGAGGGCGCGTTGCAGATCATTTACGGCAAGGCGCGGTTGATCAGCGATCTCATGTGCGATGGATTGGGCGCCTGCATCGGCGAATGCCCGGAAGGCGCCATCACCATTGTGTAGCGGGAGGCGGAGCCGTACGACGAGGCCAAGGTGATGCAGAACATCATCAAGGCCGGCGCCAATACCATACGCGCGCACCTGAAGCATCTTCAGGATCACAACCAAACGGATTATTACAACCAGGCCATTGCCATTTTACAGGAAAAAAATATCGAGGTTCCCATGTCAGATGAACATTCTCCTTTGGAGCACGCGGCTTGCCCGGGTTCGCGTACTTTGACTTTTCAAGAGGCGGCGAATGACGCGCCGAGCGGACCGCGGCCGTCACAGTTAAGACATTGGCCGATTCAGATGCATCTCATCTCGCCCTCCGCGCCGCACTACCAGGGGGCCGATCTGCTGCTGGCCGCCGATTGTGTGGCCTTTTCGCTCGGCGACTTTCATCGGTCTTATTTAAAAGGCAAGACGCTGGCCATCGCCTGTCCCAAGCTTGATGAAGGGCAGGCAATTTACCTGGAAAAATTAAAAGCGCTTGTTGAGGATGCCCAGATCAACACCCTGACGGTGATGATCATGCAGGTTCCTTGCTGCGGCGGGCTTTTTCACCTGGCGCAAACCGCCGTCGAGCAGTCGGCTCGCAAAGTGCCGATCAAAGTCATGGTCGTCGGCTTGCAGGGCGAGATACTGCGGGAAGAGTGGGCTTGAAAAAAAGATGCAAACATAAAAAGCGCAACGATTCGGCCTAGAAAATCAAATACAGCAGATGTATTTCCAAAGGCAAAACTAGTGCGGGCAAAGCCATTCGGCTCGGAAACAAGAGTAAAAACACCCTTCTGATATGAAACAATGTCCTGAATAAATAATTTTTCAAGGTTGGTCGTTTTTTAATAGTATCGCCCAAAAGCCCTCTCAAGCCGTGGAAATACAACAGTCTGTTCAACTTGTCAATTATATGTGCTCGAGAGGGCCGGGCAACGATTATGGCCAGACGCCGTATGCCGTTTGCTTGCCGTCTTCAAACGTCCAGTAGGAACCCGATCCGTCCGCATTCCAGGCAAACTTGATGTCATAGACCATGTTTCCGGATGAGTTGGGTTTAAATTTGTCGATCTTGCCGGATTTGTCCGGTTTCACGGATATGTCGATTTTGTATGGCGGATCGCCAAAGTACTGCTTGACAAATTTGTACTCGCCGGCTTGCAAAGTGTACCACACCCACTCCATTTCTATTATCAGGGACACCGGCTTAAAAAGAGTGACGTGTCCGCTTGACAAATCCGCGCTTTGAACGGCATCCATGAAACGCCAATTGTTGAAGCTGTCGCCATCCTTGACGCCGTCATAAAAGATTTTCCAACTGTCGCGACCGCTGACAGCCGTAATTTGCAGGGTTTGCGTCAGGTCCCCTGTCTTCCACCTGTACTCCCACTCGCCGCTGCTCTCCTTGATCGTTTCCGCACCTTCGGGCGGTACAAAAATGCAGCCGCATGTTTCAAAATCCATGGCCTCCGTAACAATGGCAATCGCTTGCTGCGCCATCGGGTCGGTAGAGTTTAACATGTGTTGTGGAAATGTTATTTCCTTGAGCCTGAATTCCGGCGGCTTGGGCGTCGTCGTGGGCGTAATTGGGCTTTCTTCCGAGGAACAACCTGCAATGATCAGAACAAAAGACAAGGCTATAATGACGACACCTGCTTTTTTGCTCAGCATAACAGGCCTCCTTTCTTGATTAAAAGTTTTACCGGTGACGAGAGACGCCGGCGTTTTTTTGATTTGAAAATCCGGCGATGTCTCTCATCGTCAATTATTGGTATGAATTTTTTCCTGGAGAACTCTGTTGTCTGCGGCATTGGCTTGACTACCGTGTCCCGGCTCTATGATGTCGTCGATAGTCGGAGGATGGCTTTTCTACATCATCTAAAAGCTATAACAATGTCTTCTGACGAATTATTCACTATTCAAGGGGTCGACCTGTGTATTCTCCATAGTTTCATTGTTTTGCTG
>JAJRST010000170.1 GCA_024278645.1 bacterium
CCCACGGTTTCGGCAACGGCATCCACGGAAAATCGGGGACCGTTCACGGCGACGACCGTCAGACATACGCCGTCGACGGCTATGCTGTCGCCGATTTTAACGTCCTGCATGATGTGCGAAGCTTCGATTTCAAAAGAGAGTCCGTCACCCCTGCTTTGCAAAGTACGAATACGCCCGACTTGTTCTACCAGACCCGTGAACATGCGACTTAAACTTCTCCACTGGCTTTTTTAAAGAAAGCGCTGATCATAAAATCGCTTTTCAATCGCTTGATCTTCAGACCTTCCAATTCAATGGCCGAGTTAATATTGCGGATGCCGAGGTCGCCAATAGCGTCGACGCCGCTGCCCAAAAGTTTCGGCGCAAAAAAGATGACGATTTCATCGGCGTTGCCGCTTTTCAGACATTCGGTGTGCACGGTGCTGCCGCCCTCGACCATGACGGAGGCAATGCCCAGTTCTCCCAGCTTTTTCCATAAAACGCTTTGCGGCGCCCAACCCCGATCATCCGCATCCAGAACCAGCACAATGGAGCCCCGCTCGACGATCCGGGTAATTTTTTCTTTGGAGGCAAGATTGGTGGTCACGATAATCGTCTTGTTGGGGCTCTCGTCGGCCAGGACGTTGGCATCCAACGGAACGCGAAGCTGACTGTCAAGCACGATTCGTTTCGGAGAAAATCCCTTGGTCTTGCGTACGGTGAGATGCGGATCGTCGGCGAGCACCGTTCCAATGCCAACCATAATGGCGTCAAATTGAGCGCGCAATTTATGCGACATGACGCGGGAATCCTCGCCCGTCACCCATTTGGAATGGCAGGTGCTGGTGGCGATTCTGCCGTCCAGCGTTTGCGCCAGCTTTAGCAGGATATAGGGTTTGCCGGTGCGGATGTGTTTGAAATAACCGCGATTCAATGCCCGGCTTTTATCGTCAAGAACATTTTCAACGACCGATATGCCTTTGGAGCGCAAAAAATTGATGCCGCTGCCGTTGACCAACGGATTCGGATCTTTTACGGCAATGACCACGCGAGAGATTCCCGCTTCATAAATGCGCTCGGTGCATGGGCCGGTCTTGCCGGTATGGTTGCATGGTTCAAGCGTGACGTAGAGCGTGGCGCCGAGAGCATCATCGCCGGCGGCGTTCAATGCATTGACTTCGGCATGCGCCTGACCGAACGCCTGGTGATATCCTTCTCCGACAATTTTGCCATCCTTGACGACGACAGCGCCGACCATCGGATTCGGGCTTGTATGCCCGCGTCCTTTTTCAGCGAGGGTGAGCGCGCGCTTCATAAACGATATATCTGCTTCCGAAGCGCCGTTCTGATTTTCATTTGACAAAAGTAGCCGCCTTTATTAATTCCCTGCCTGCTTATGCTCTCGCCTGACAAAAAATAGCCCTAAAAGTAGACTTTCAGGGCGAAGCATAATCCATGATATTACAAAATACATAAACCCAGCCAACAAGGCATTCATTCCAATTGGAAGCTAAATTTAACTATAAAAGCGTCGCAAAGCAAGAATTATTTCAATTGCCAGTGCGTGCCCATCAGACTTGTTTTTTCGCCGGGCTTGTCAATTTGATAATAGACCGTATAAATGGAACCGTCGTCAAGCTGCACCGACGCCGGATAGCCGAGATCGCCGTTTATGGCGCCTTGAATGGTGATTTCGTTTTCGATATCCCATGTCTTGCCGCCGTAATGGCTGAGGCAGGCTCTTTCGCTAAACGGCGGACGACGCACGCCATAAGTGACCAGCAAGCGACCGTCGTTTAATTTTATGAGATGCGGCGGATAGCCCCATATCGGCGTTTTGTGCGCCGTTGTCCAGGTTCTGCCGCCGTCAAAGCTTTCGGTTTGCAGCATATAGTATTGCGAGCGATCATCCCTGGGCTGCGAGCGAATCATGGCGATCAGGGTGTCGCCCGTGGTCTGTACAACGTGCGGCTCCCACTGCCATCTCGGCGAATCCCCGGGCGCAAACGGTATTTTCGCGATGAGCCGCCAGGAGCGACCGTCGTCGTCCGACTCTTCGACGCCGATAAATTTGTCGCCGTCGTGATCCGCGGAACCGACAATCAACAATCGGCCGTCGGTCAACTCGATGGGGCCGTGCGGCGCCGAAACGCGGTGCTTGACCGGCTTTTCCCACGTTTGACCGTTGTCGACAGATCGGCGCATCCAGTTGCCCAGCCAATATTTGCGCGTTTCCGGCCCAAGCTTGTCGGCATGGCGCCGCCAGGACGGATTTTTTTGGTAATACTTTTCACGATCAAAAGCCAGCGATGTGAACCAGTTCACCAGCAGCGTCCCTTTTGAGGTTTGAATGATGCCGGCGTCGCGGTCGTCGAGCGGCGTGTTATTGATGGTCGTCGGCTCGCTCCATGTACGGCCGTTGTCCCTGCTGCGCACCATTTGCACCACGCCAAAGGGACAGACGTGCGCATCGCGGTCGCCGGAAAAGACGACCAGGAGTTCGCCGCTTTGCGTTTTGGCGATGGTCGGCCAGCCAATATAACGATCCTTTTGTTTGCAGAGAACTTTTGTTTCCAGGATTTCGTAATTCTGCGCCTTTGCCGTAAAAAGCATGGCTAAAATCATAACAGTCGCGGCAACAGTTTTTTTCAATCGCATTTAAAGCTCCTTTTAGAAAGTTATCGCCATTGCATCAACGCTTCGTTCAACGCCTGCTCCACGCGGCGGCGCGGTTTGTAGAAATAGATCAAGCCGTGTCCCGGCAGCATCACATCCGTATCCATTTTGGCAAACCGCCGCAATGATCGGATGTAAACTTTTTTATTGAAATCGATGGAGCCGTCCCAGCCAAAGTCACCGACAAGCAAGGTGCCAATGACGTCGCCGCTGACGACGATGCGCTTGCCCTCATGGTCGAAAAAATAGGCCGTGCACCCCATGGTGTGACCGGGCAGATGCACGGCCTTTACACGCACGCCAAGTAAATCGACCGTCTGGTCATCCTCGATCACTTTATCCACCTGGCACGGCTGAAAGGTTTTGTGATATAAATAGCCGCAGCAGCGCTCATCGCCGGCGGAGATTGCATCCGCCGTCTCCCGGTTGGCAATTAATGTGACGCCCTTCTGCTTCAAAAGATGCGCCGCGCCGGCATGATCAAGATGCGCGTGCGTTAAAAAGCAATATTTGACGTCGTCGATCGACAGTCCCCAATAGGCCATATTGTCGACAACCTGCTCAAGGGTGTCGCCGCAGCCGCAATCGAACATGATCAGACCATTATCCGTTCGAAGGATGTAGCTGTTGGCGTCGTTGAACAACGCATCGTCAAGGTAATGGGTCAGACCATTGATGTCGCCGCCGACCTGGTAAAGATTTTTAAAAATTTGCACAGCACCTCTGTCTTTATGGTTCTTTCATGTTTACGGTAAAACAGCATCAGAAAACAATTGTCACTCCAAGCATCAGCGGCCGATCCGGCGAATTGGCGACGGAAAAAGAAGCCGCACTTTTCTTGTGCAGCTCCGGGATAAAATAGCCGACAGCGCCGCCCACAAGAGCGCCGACAATGACATCCGTGGGAAAGTGACGGCCGGCGCTCACCCGCGCATAGGCCACGACCGAAGACAAGGTCAGAGAGCCGGCCCACACATAAGGACGCCAGCGCGATTCGGGATAGTAATCGCCGAACACTTTTGCGAAAAATACAGCGCCGGCAAAAGAGATCGATGTATGCCCGGAAAAAAAAGATTTGCGCGTATCCCTGGCCATCTTGTCGTGCAGGGAGACGTCGGGGTTGTAAGCGTACGGCCGGATTCGCCTGACGCTGACTTTGGTCAGCTCGGTCGCCACGCCGGCAACGGCCATGGTCTCCAGGTAAAGCCGACCGATCGTCCAGGCGTCGTTCCGCATTTTTGCGTCAGCCATAAATGCAAGGGGCGCCGCCAGGCACAGACGCAGTCCCCAATCGCTGATATCCGCAGCAAGCGTCGAGTTGTTATAGGTCGCCGGGCGATCAAACCTGTTTATATTATCGCGATCGAGGGCGGCTATTTGCTGTTCGGTGAGCGGCTCGATGTTTTTGTCCAGATGCAAGGCGCCCAGTCCGCCGGCAAGCGAAGCGCCCAGAATGATATTATCCGTGGCGCTGTATTCCCGATATGGAGATTGTGCGAACGTTGTGGCGGTTAAAAGCATTATCGTCAAGAGGATTAAAAAAGTTAAAAATCGCATTACATTGCCTTTTTTGCTTTTATGACCAGAAATGTGACGTCGTCTTTCTGCGGCCTTCCTTCCGCCCAATCCCGTCCCGCCTGGACCAATCGATCTATGATTTCCGAGGGTGAAAGGGTCGCCGACTCTATGAATACTTTTATACACCTCTCCTCGCCGAAAAGCTCGTTGTCGTTGTTGAACATTTCCGGCAAGCCGTCGCTCATGAACAGCAGCACATCGTTCTCCCGCAGTTCGACCCGCGCCGTATCATAAGAAAAACCGGTAAAGCTGCCCAGCGGCACGCCTCTTAACTCCAGCGTTTCGAGCGTATGCGACGCCGCGCGATAAACCAGTGGGAACGGCATGCCTGCCGCCGAAATTTCCATGCTTCTGCCACGAATGTGCGCGAGGGAAAGCGCCATATAGAGATGGCCGAAGTTCATCTCCTTCAAAATGGGCGACATGCGTTTGAGTATCGCCGCGGGCTCATCTTCGCCGGCCAATGATTTAAACAAACTTTTGGCCGCCGTGACCACGGATCCGGCCTGCATCCCGTGGCCGGTGGCGTCGCCGAAAGTAATGGAGAGATCGCCATTTTCGTGCAGAACAAAGTCATAATAATCGCCGCCGACCTCCGTCGCCGTCTGCATAAAAGCGGCCAATTCGATTTCTTGCATCTGCGGAAGCTGTTCCGGCAGCATGGCAAGCTGCAGCGCACGCGCTTCCTCCAGCTCGCGTGTTTTGCGTTCGTTTTCCGCTTGCAGCCTGGCGCGCTCCACCTCCTGCTTGACGGTTTTTTCGGAAAGCAACCGTACCTGGACAAGCTGCTTTTGCAGGTTCTTGCTTATGTTGGCAAAATTGGAGCTGAGAAAAATGGACATCATCACCGCCGGGGAAAGCATGGAATAGTAAAGCAGCGGGAAAGTGATGAAATCCCATATCGGCGGGATGAGTGAAAAAATGGGTAGAATTCGCAAAATGACAATAACGGCAAACGGAAACAGGCCTCCCAAAATCAACCAAGTGTTTTCATAGAGCAATGCCCGTTTTTTCAATCGAACGGCAATAATGACGCGCAATATTTCGATCATGCAAAGAGCCATAAACAAAAGCAATAACGACGCTTTAATATCCGGCGTTTTCCATTCCACCAAAACAATGAGCAGCCCCATGACGAGAAGAGCATAAAAAGATTTCGGCTTTTTTGCATAGACAAGCAGGTAGACAATACGAACCGCCGTCAACGTAAAGGCAACGGCGGCGATATTGGTCAGTCGCAAATTAACGATAAACTGATGCGGATCGGTATAGAAATAATTCTCAAAACGCAAGTAGCTGAGAAAGGCCCAGACGAGAGTCAAAATGGCGAAATAAAGGTTTGGCTTGAACGAACGATAAAAGAAAAACAGCATTAAATGAATAAAGCCAAAAGTAGAAAAGATGCCGATGAGCAGCATTTGATGCGCAGTGGCCTGGCTCTGCTTTTTTCTTTGCTCGTCCACAAATTGTCTCGGATCGCCGATGACGAATCGCAGTTGCGGCGACAGATTCATCACCAGCGGCTCCCTGAAAATAAAGCAGGAGCGACGGACGGCGAGTATATGGCGAGAGTGGCCGTCGACGATGTCGTCATTCGGTAAAAAGATGATCAATCGAATTTGCGGAAATTCGTCCGAGATGATCGGCTTTTCTTCCTCCTTGTCGACGCCGACGCGACCGATGCGGCCGACAAAACGGCCATCCAGGTACATTTCCAGCGCTCCTATTTGCCAGACCCTAATAGCCAGGGTTTTATTCCACAGCGTCGTGTCGACAAAAATGGTGTAGCGGCTCCAGAAAATATTTTGCAGCGAGTCCTTTGGGAAATGATCCAGGGGCAGGGTCAGCCAGGAGGAGTCGTCATAATCGACGGCAGCCCAACGGCTATCGTCGCCAGTGGCAAACTTGTATTCATTGGCCGTCTCAACGGCGACGGAATCCGCCGCAGCGACAAAACCGGCAAGCAAAATGAGAAAGGATACAAAAAGCAACTGTGCCCGTTCATGCATAAAAGTACCGCGATATCAGGAATGAGACAGATTTATCAATGTTTACAGACCTTTCGTTTAGCAACGAATATTTTTGTGAAATCATTCCTTGAATGATAACGGAGACGCTGTATTTACGCTGCTATCAGGACGCAAGGAATTATACTTTAAAAATCAGATAATCGGCGACTGGTTTTTTTATGTCAATTCCCACAATAGCTCTTTGAATTGATCAAAATCGTTAGCCATGCTCTGCGCCTGTTTTTTACGTTTCAGACACTCCTGCAGCGCCTGCGGCAATTCGACGGTTATGCCAAGCGTCTTTTCAACGATCTCGTGAAACTTGCCGGGATGAGCCGTGGACAGCGTCAATGCCGGCGGTTGTTGCGGCGCCTGATTTTGCCGATATCGCCGCACCGCCTCCAGACCGACGCAGGTGTGCGGATCGGCAACGTAGGAGAATTGGTTGTAAATTCGTTTCATGGCCGCAACCGTGGCCTTGTCGCTCACCGAGGTCGACCACATCCGTTCGACGATTTTATCATAGTCGTTGTCAAACATGTCCACAATGCGTTCCCAATTGCTGGGTCGACCGACATCCATGGCGTTGGACAATGTACGAACAGACGGACGCGGCTTGTACTCTCCCGTTTGCACATATTCCGATATCGCGGCATTGGCGTTGACGGCGGCAATGAAACGCGCCGCCGGCGCTCCCATGCGGTTGGCGAGCATGCCGGCGCAGATATTTCCAAAATTGCCGCTGGGCACGCAGATTAGGGGATCGACGCCGTGCATGGCCTTGAGCTTCGCCGCGCCCCAAAAATAGTAAAGCGACTGCGGGATGAGACGGCCGATATTGATCGAGTTCGCCGATGAAAGCCTTGCCCTTTGCCGCAGCTCCCGGTCCCGGAACGCCGCCTTGACCAGCGCCTGGCAATCGTCAAACGTGCCGTCCACTTCCAAGGCGGTAATGTTGTCGCCAAGAGAGGTGAACTGCATTTCCTGCGTAAGACTTACCTTGCCCGACGGATACAGCAATACAATGCGAATGCCCTGCACCTTATGATAGGCATGAGCCACGGCGCTGCCGGTATCGCCGGAGGTGGCCACGAGAATGGTGATTTCACGATCCTCGTTTTGCAAAAAGTAGCCCATCGCCTTTGCCATGAACTGTGCGCCAAAATCCTTAAAGGAAAGAGTCGGCCCGTGAAACAGCTCCAGGACGGCAAGATTCTCCGAGAGCGTGGAAATCGCCGGGGCGAAGGAATAGGCGCGATCGATGACTGTTTGCAAGCCGCCGGACCCAAACTCGTCGCCGACGATTTGTTGCAAAATATAATGCGCCATTTCTTTGTACGGTTTATCCGTAAAGGCAGCAAGCGACTCCGGCGTCATTGTCGGCAGTTCGCACGGTATATACAAGCCGCCGTCTGGCGCCTGGCCGGTGAACAGCGCCTCGCGAAAGGAGACGACGGGCGAGTTGCGGCGTGTGCTGTATAGTTTCATTTCTTGTTCCTGTGTCAGGATGATTACTGTCAGGATGATTAAGGTAGATGAAAGCTCAGGTTGATAATATTGGCCAGGATGCCGCCGGCGGTGACCTCGCGACCGGCGCCCGGGCCCTGAACGGTCATCGGGTTGTCGTAATAACGCTTTGTGGTGATGAGGATGATGTTATCCGTGCCGTCCGCGCGCGACAGCACATGCTCGTTCGACACCTCTGCAATGCCGACGCTGCACTTGCCGTTTTTGAGCGATGCCATGAAGCGAAGCACCTTGCCCTGCGCCTCGGCCCGGGCGCGGCGTTGTTCGAAATCCGCATCCAGGGAGGGGAGTTTGCTCCAGAAATCCTCCAGGGCGCCCTGGTTCATTTCCGCGGGCAGCGGCGGGTTAACCTGTACGTCGTCCAGCTCCATTTGCAGGCCGATCTCGCGCGCCAGGATCAGTATTTTTCTGGTCACATCCATGCCCGACAGGTCGTCGCGCGGATCCGGTTCGGTATAGCCTTTTTCGTACGCCTCGCGAACGATGGCGCTCAGCGGTTTGTCCGCCGCAAGGGCGCTGAAAATATAACCCAGGGTGCCGGAAAAGATGCCCTCTATTTGCAATATCTCGTCGCCGCTTTGCACCAGGTCCTGTATAGTGCTGATCAACGGCAAACCGGCGCCGACAGTCGTTTCGTAGAGGTAGTGCAGGCGATGATCATGGGTCAGCGCTTTCAGCTTGTTGTAATATTCCTGGCTCATGGTGTTTGCTTTTTTATTTGGCGTGACAATGTGAATGCCGGCGCTGAGAAAATCTACATAGCGGCCGGCCACCTGCTCGCTCGCCGTCAAGTCGACAATGATGCTGTTTTGCAGTTTCAGGTCGATAATTCGTTGCAGCATCACATCAAGATCGGTCTTTGTCGTCGATGCTTCCAACGCCTCGCGCCAGTTGTCAAGATCGATGCTCTGGTCGTCGATGATCATTTTATCCAGATCGGCGATGCCGCATACGCGGATCAACAGGCCGCTTTTCTCGAACAATTCATCCACGCCGTCGCGCACCTGCTGTAACAGCATGGAGCCGATGTTGCCGGCGCCGATGATGAAAATATTGGACACGCGATGCGACAGGTAAAACGCCGAGTGAATGACATTGACGGCCTTGACCGCTTCCAGTTCGTTGACGACCAGCGACACATTGCGCTCGGAGGAGCCCTGGGCGATGGCCACAACATTGATTGAATTCTCGCCGATGGCCTCGAACAATTTCCCCGAGATGCCCGGATGTCCGGCCATGTGCTCGCCGACGGCTGCAATAATGGCCAGGTTGTCCTGAACCTCGATATTGTCAATTCGCCCCGACAACAGTTCGGCCTCGAATTCAACCTCGAGCGCCTTTTTGGCCATGTCGGCTTCTTTTGATTGAATGAC
>JAJRST010000171.1 GCA_024278645.1 bacterium
GCCGACGGCTTGCAGCGCCTCGGCGCCGGTCACTTTTTTTTCGTTGACAAACGCTTCCCCCAGGCCCAGCATAACAAGAGTCATGTGCGCCAGCGGCGCCAGATCGCCGGAGGCGCCGACCGACCCTTTGGCCGGGATGAGGGGGATCACATCCCTGTTCAACATATCGACGAGCATTTGCGCCAACAGCGGCCGCGAACCGGAAAAGCCCTTGCAGAGAGCGTTGGCCTTTAAAAGCATGGCCGCGCGAACGATGGGCGCGGGAATGGGGTCGCCAGCCCCGCAGGCGTGGCTCAACACCAGGTTAAGCTGGAGCTCGTCCAATTCGTCTTGTGGAATATGCACGTTGGCCAACTTGCCGAAACCGGTGTTGACGCCATACACAATGCGCCCTTGCCGAACAATGTCTTCAATGGATTGCCGCGAACGCTGCATGCGCTCGACGGCCCGAGGATGGATTGATACGGTCAATCCTTGGTGAGCAACGCTGTACACATCCTGAAAATTTAGCGACTCGCCATCAATGATGAGTTGGTTCATGGCAAACATCCCAAAATATTTATCGAAAAATGTACAGATAATTTCACAAATAAACAATTTTTATATTATGAATTTGGGCGGGATGCTATTTCTGTTTTATCACAAAAAATTAACAGGGCACAAAAAAAAAGCGGCCTTTCAGCCGCTTTCATCACAACGCTCCTTCGGATCGAAATTGTTCGTAAAGCTTTAATACAGCCGGTACATAATCACGCGTCTCTTTCCAAAGGATATTGTTATTGCGATTGCCGGCGATCCACATTTCAGCCCGCTTCGGACCGCCGTTATAAGCGGCGAGGCCGCCGTCTTTTTCATACAAACCGACAAGTTCATTCAAATAGCGACAACCGAGTCGAATGTTCAAAATGGGGTCGTACAGCACGCTTGCGGCGGAGGTCCATTTTACGCCCTCTTCAACGGCAAGAAAAGCGCCGGTAGCCGGCATGACCTGCATCAGTCCCATGGCGCCGACTTTTGAAGTGACCGTGGGATTCCAGGTTTGCGCGCTCTCATGAGTAATTGTTGCCGCGATAAAGTCGACGTTAAGATTGGGGTATTTCTGACTCATGAGATAAATCTCGTTGGCAATCGCATATTTTAAAGAGTCGCTCATGTTGCGATTATAACGAGAGATAATCTTCAGTACTTTGTCGATGTTCGTTTGTCGCTCCGCGTTGATCGTCTGTAAGTTATATTGTTCCAAAAATGACTTTTCGATAAAGATGACTTGTTCCTTCACCTCTGCATTCGATCGTTGGAAAAATAAAAAAACGACGATCAGAACCAGGACGGGTAAAACGAAAACACCGATCTGTTTGTAAATTCCTCTTTCAAAACTCATTTCAAATGCCCTCCCGTAAATTGGACGTTTTCCTGATGCTTGACATAGTTGCGACTCGTAGAACGTCAAACTCACCGTTGCCTATGGTCTATCAACTAACATGCCATTAACCTTATCTCCGTGCATATTTGAGCGGAGCAGCGCCTGTATCTAGCGCATTTCAAAAGGCTTATCGACACAGATTTTTTTTAACGATCCGGCATGCCCTCAAAATGAATTTTCATTCTCCAGGGCCGAGTGTCTCATTCATGAGGACATTGTTCATCTAGATACACATATTTTAGTGAATAATGAGACGTTCCTGCGACTGCCGGATGCAGCGTCGAGCGCGATGTTTCAAATGAAAAGGGGGTGAGAAGAAAAGCGATGCAACGAGTAATAACCCCTGGGAAAGACAAGATATACATTTCACAGCAGCTAAAGTGACAGATACAAGTTATTTTTCCCTGCGACAATTGAAATCATTGTATTCCAAACACGACGACAGATTTTACAGCGATTTATGAATGACTTTGACCGTTTCCCGGGCGACGACAATTTCTTCATCGGTCTCCATGACCAGGGCTTTGATTTTTGAATCCCCGGCGGAAACGATCAGAGCATGGTTTTCATTTTTTTCCTTATCTATTTTAAAACCGAGAAAAGAGAGCGATGACAGGACCCGGGCGCGCAAGTCGGCGTCTTTTTGTCCGATCCCGCCGGTAAAGGCGACGGCGTCGAGTCCTTCCATAAGAACCAGGTACTCGCCGATGTATCGCTTGATGTCATAGATAAATTTATCGCGCGCCAACCGCGCTCTTTTATTTCCCTGCTCGATTGCTTTGTTAATGTCTCGCATATCCGCGGAGACGCCGGAAATGCCGGCGAGTCCGGCGTTGCTTCCCAATTCCTTCAGCGACTGCTCCAGGGTTATGCCCTTCCTTTTCATAATATAGGGAAGGACGAATGGATCCATGTCGCCGACGCGCGTCCCCTGAATGAGGCCGCTCTGCGGCGTAAACCCCATGGAGGTGTCGATGGAAAGGCCATTCTTGAAAGCGCACAAAGAAGATGAGCCGCCGAGATGACAGGTTACAATTTTGTGATCGTCTGGCGGCAGACCCAGCACTTCGACTGTTTTGTGCGTCACATAGCGATGTGAAGCGCCATGATAACCGTATTGCACGACGTTATATTTTTCAATCCACTCGTAAGGCGTGCCGTAAATTTTTGCGTACCGCGGGACAGTGGCATGAAACCCGGGTTCAAAGACGCCGACAAGAGGCGTGTGCGGCAGCAGCTCCCTGAACATATAAATAGCCGTCAGGTAGGGCGGGTTGTGCGCCGGAGCGAGGTCCTTGTAATCCTCCATCGCCTGCAACACTTTTTCGTCCAGCAATACGGAGCCGTTCTTCTATCCCGCTTGAATGGTCTTGAAACCTACGCCGTCGAGTTGTTGCAAATTGTCAAGCACGGCATAATCCGAAGAGGTCAAAAAATCCAGGGCGTGCTGAACCGCCTCGCGGTGCGACGGGACGGACATGACGCTTTCGAACACTTTGTCGCCATCCACCCAATAGGTGATGATGGCGTCATCCTTGCCGACCCGTTCGGTATAGCCTCTGGCCAACTGCTTTTCATCGGTCATGTCCAGCAATTGAAATTTAAAGCTGCTCGAGCCTATATTGCAAACAATAATATTCATGCAAAATTACCTCAATACGCGGATGCCATCGTCAAAAACGATGGCATCAAACAGCACTTTCCCTTTCAGCCGAGTTTCTTTAAAACAGCTTCGGTCACCATGCGCACCAAAGCCTCGCGATCAATGTCTTCGCCGCCGTTATCCGGTCGCAAGTGCGCTTTTTCGCCGCTCAACGCCGAGGCGCCCTGGTAGATTTCACAGGACTCGCCGTTTGTCTGATCGCAAATTTCACACGAGGCGTTCGTCGCCACTCCATAGCGGCTGCGTGCATCGATCAGGCTCTGCACGTCCCGGGGAGGCAGCGTATTGACGCCGCCCATCTGCTTGGCCACATAGCTGATGTGCGCGAAATGCTCCAGAGTCTCCATCTTGTGGTAGGCGTTTAAGACGTCCGAGCCGATGGTCAAGGCGCCGTGGTTTTGCAACAAAAAAGCGTCGTGGTCCTTGAGGTATTTGAGCACCGGACGAAAGAACTCCTCCGTGCCCGGCTCGCCATATTCGACGAGCGGCGCGCCGCCGAGAGCAATGATCACTTCCGGCAAAACGCATTTCTCCAGGCTGAGACCGGCGACCGCGTGACCGGTGGCGTGAATCGGATGCGCATGACAGACGCTGTTCACGTCGGGTCGTTCCTTGTAAATGCGCAAATGCATAAACACTTCCGATGACGGGCGCTTGCCGCCGGACAGGACCTTTCCATCATAATCCACCAGAACCAAATCCTCCGGCTTCATATATCCCTTGGAGACGCCCGTCGGCGTGATCAGCACTTTGGCGTCATCGACGCGCGCGGATATGTTGCCGTCATTTGAGGCGACATATCCGCGTTCGTATGTGCGACGACCGACCTCGACGATTTCTTTTTTAAGTTGATAAAGTGATTTTTGCACGGGTTAACTCCGCTATTTCTTTTCCTTTCCGGGCATAATCGTCATTGTATCATCATGCGGACGAGGAATGACATGCACGGAGACAAGTTCGCCGACTTTTTCAGCCGCGGCGGCGCCGGCGTCCGTGGCGGCCTTGACAGCGCCGACGTCGCCTTTGACGATAACGGTAACCAGACCACTGCCGACCTGGGCTCTTCCGACCAGCTCGACATGGGCAGCCTTGACCATGGCATCCGCCGCTTCAATGGCAGGAATGAATCCACGCGTTTCGATAAAACCCAAAGCTTCTTGTGTCATGATATATTCTCCTTTATTTGTATGATTGATTTCCTAAAACATTTGCAAACTTTTGTACATGGCCAGGCGGCGAATGCGCGCAAAATTTCGCGGCGTGCAAATGCCCTCTCCCGTGGGGCTGGCAATGGTGTGCGAAAAGTAGGCCTCGCCGGCCGAACCGCCGTTTCCGGCCAAACTGTTGCCGTTGACGACGACGATATCCGTATCCAAAGCTTTATTGAAAGCGGTGATCGTATCCAGGTTGTTGGAATAGATCATCGCCGTGTGCTTGTAACCGTGCTCCGCCTCTACCGCAAGTTCTATGCCCTGTTGTGCATCTCGCACGCGTACAACGGGCAGGTAGGGCATCATCTGCTCCTCGTGCACGAACGGGCAGTTAAAAGTGGCCTCGCCGTAGAGCAAGCGCACATCGTCGCTCAATGACAGGCCAACGGCGCGCGCCAGCACGGCGGCGTTCTTGCCGATAAAATCACGGTTCGTAACCACACGGCCATCACTTCGTTTGCCGAACGCTTGCGCGGCGAGTGCTTGTATCTGCGGCTCGTTCAAACGAACAGCGCCGGCGGCGGCCATGGCGTTCATAAAGTCGTCATACACCGAGTCGACGACGAAAACTTCCTTTTCCGCAATACACAAAATATTGTTGTCAAAGGACGCGCCTTCGATGATGCGTTCGGCGGCGACTTTAATATCCGCGGTGTCGTCGACAAGAACCGGCGGATTTCCGGGGCCGGCGGCGATCACCTTTTTCCCCGCCCTGAAAGCGGCCTCGACCACGGCCGGGCCGCCGGTGGCGGCGATGAGCGGCAATTGCGGATGTTTGAAAAGCGTTTCAATGGTCTCCATTGTCGGTTCTTTGACCATGGAAACGATGTTCGCCGGACCGCCGGCATCCACGATTATTTTGTTGAAAATTTCCATGGCATAGGCGGAAACTTTTTTCGCCGCCGGATGCACGTTGAACACCGCGCCGTTTCCCCCGGCGATCATGATGACGATGCTGTTGAACAACACCGGAACCGGATGCGTCGACGGCGTCACCGCGGCGATGACGCCGTAGGGCGCCCAGTCCTCGTAAACAAGGCCGAAATCGCCGCTCCAGGACTGGCCTTCCAAATCTTCGATGCCCGGCGTGGCGTCGGCGGCGTTGTAATGCTTGGCGATCTTGTCTTCAACGCGTCCCATGCCGGTTTCCTCGTGCGCCATACGCGCAAAGGTTTCGGCGTTGTCGTGCATGGCCTGTCGCAAGGCGGCGATCACTTTTTCGCGATCGCGCTTTTTCATATCA
This sequence comes from bacterium, assembly GCA_024278645.1. Taxonomy (GTDB): domain Bacteria; phylum Zhuqueibacterota; class Zhuqueibacteria; order Residuimicrobiales; family Krinioviventaceae; genus JAJRST01. Next base: position 5,541 of record JAJRST010000171.1, read on the forward strand.
GCCCAAACCTTTTGCGCGGCAAGCGTTGCATTTATGGCGTCATGAATATTTTCAAAAACGCCGGACGTGTTGGCGGATAAAGGCGTTGCGGCGCCGACCGGCGACGCCGCATCCTCTTCTTCCGCCATCAGTCGCGCCACAACCTGCTCAACAATGGTGGAGACCAATTTATCGTCCATCCAAAAACTCCTAGAAAATCATTTCACCAAACGCGCCGTGCCGATCCAGACC
>JAJRST010000172.1 GCA_024278645.1 bacterium
GCGACTATTACTTTTCATAGTTATCAATTTTCATGGTTTGCCTTTAGCGCCGATATAATTTACTATATTGCCGTGGCTATTGGCTTTTTTATTATTTTTGTCTCCTATTTTTTTGGCGGCGGCAAAAAAAAACAAGGTGAAAATATTTATGAGCATCATCATCGGCGTCATCATCGGCGTGTTGACCCTTCCTTTGTTGTTAAAGATATCCGGGGAAAACAACCCAGCCCTGGCGGCCTTTTTTGTGTTTATGGATATCCTTTTTGCAACAACGGTCGCCTGCCATTTGTATGAACTTGTCGTCATTGGCACGCATGAGGCTTTTGACGGGCCGCCCAAGTGAAGGCCATGAATATTTAATTTTTAAATCTTGCATTTATCCCGACAAGTTGCTACATTTATGGACTTTAGAAAATGAGAAATAAAGAGGATCAGGTACGACTATGCTAACCCCCAGAAAACGAATTACCAAAAAGGCGCTCAAGGAAGACAAACTGATAACACTTTACGCTCAAGCCACAAAGTGGGCCGAAGAAAATATAAAATTGATTACTTATGTGGGCGCGGCGGTATTGCTGCTCATCGTTGCTTCCATTTTTATACAAAATAACAGGGCGAGATCGGAAAGCGTGGCCAGCGTACAGCTTGCAAGAGCGATTCATGTTTTTGATGCCAATGATTACAATAATGCCATATCGCTGTTGAGCGGCCTGGTCGAGAATCATGGCGGCACAAAGAGCGGACGCATTGCACGCTTGTATTTAGCGCAGGCGCTGTATCGAACGGGCGAGTATGCCGCCGCTGCAGAGCATTTCAAAAAGGCGGCTGCAAAGCTGGGGAGCGATATACATCTAAAGACCACGGCCCTCGCCGGCGAAGCTGCTTGCCTGGAACAGCAGGGAGAATATGCACAGGCCGCCGAAAAATATGAAAAGATCGTTAAAAAGTATCCTGATGCTCCGATAGCGCCTTATATTCTCTTTCGCGCGGCTCGATGCTTTGCAAATGCCGGGGACAGCACGAAAGCCGAGATTTTGTACCAAAAACTAATTGATGACTATCCGGATTCTCGGGAAAAGAATGATGCTCTGATGCTAAGCGCCATGCAATAGGCATTCGGGCAAGCAGAAATCGCTTGCTTTTGTATGGTGAATTGTATATATTATTTTACAAGTGGGCCCCAAAGGCCCACTTTTTTGTTGTATAGAGGAAAACATTGGATACATTACAGGAACTGCAAAATATAATTCAGCCCTTGCTGAAAAGTTTCGGTGTCGAACTGGTGGAGCTGCAATATAATAAAAGCAAACGTTCCAGCGTTCGAATATTTATTTGGGAAGATGGGGGCGTGAGCCTCGATCGTTGTACCGAAATCAGTCGCCAGGTAGCAGATATTCTTGACCGAAAAGATGTGATTTCCGAAAAATACATTCTCGAGGTCTCATCTCCGGGGTTGGACAGGCCGCTAAAGACAAAGAGAGATTTCGAGCGGCAAATAGGGCGAAAAGTCAAGGCCGTTCTTACGGATGGCGATAAGACCAAAAAGGTAATCGGAAAAATAGACAGCGTAGAGCAGGCGAGCGTCCTGATACGAACGGAAAAAGGCGTCGTCGAAGCGCCGTTTGATGAAATTGTATCCGCCAAAGTAGTGGTGGAGTTTTGATTTACGATTTTAGGATTATGCTATGAAAAACGATGTTATTGGTGAAGCTTTTTCACAGCTTGTCAAGGAACGTGGCATGGAAAAGGAGGTCCTCTCTCATATTATCGAGGAAACCTTTTTAGCCATGATTAAAAAGAAATATGGGACTTCTGATAATTTTGACGTCTTTGTGAATATGGAAAAAGGCGAAATCGAGATATATCAGAGCAAAAAGGTCGTCGAGAAGGTGGAGGACGAATTAACGGAGATCGATCTCGAAACGGCGAAACAGTTTGAGGAAAGCTACGAGATTGGCGATGAATTTCTGGAGATTATAGACCCGTCAAAATTCGGACGACGTCTGATTATTGCCGCCAAGCAAAATTTAAATCAGCGAATCAAGGAAGTCGAAAAAGAACATATCTTTGAAGAATTCAAGAATCGCGTTGGTGAAATTATTAGCGGCGACATCCGGCAGTTGAACCGCGACGAGATATTCCTGAACGCCGAAAACACCGAAGTTGTGCTGCCAAAGTCGGAACAAATCCCCAATGAACGCTACCGTCGCGGTGAAAATTTACGTGCGGTCATAAAAGACGTTCGCTGGTCTGCGAGAGGCCCGGAAATCGTCGTCTCGCGAGCCGATCCAATGTTCCTGGCGCGCCTTTTTGAGATCGAAGTGCCGGAAATTTATGACGGCATCATTGAAATTAAAGGCATCGCTCGTGAACCCGGTGAACGGACAAAGATCGCCGTATATTCTAATGATAAAAGAATCGATGCCGTCGGCGCCTGTGTCGGCATGAAAGGTATGCGAATTCAGGCGATCGTTAAGGAATTAAATAACGAAAAAATAGACATCATAAACTGGAGTTCGGAACCGGAGATTTTCATTACAAGAGCTCTGAGCCCGGCAAAGCCGAAACGAATTGCCATCGATGAGGAAGGTCGCAAAGTCATTGCACTGCTGGATGACGATCAGATATCCCTGGCTATCGGCAAAGGCGGTCAGAATCGCAGGCTTGCCGCTAAATTGACCGGCTATGATATCCAGACCGTTAAGGAAGAAGAATACCTTGAACTGACGACAGAAGAAGATGAAGGCATTCCTGTCGCTGATGTGGCAGGGATAAGCGACAAAATAAAGAGCACGTTGCAGTTGGGCGGTTATGAGACTATCGAAGAAGTTCTTGACGCCGGCGCAAAAGAATTGACCACGCTTCCCGGCGTTGGTCAAAAGACTGCTGAAAAAATCATTGCTCTTTTGGAAGAATTTGCAGCAA
>JAJRST010000173.1 GCA_024278645.1 bacterium
GACATCCAAAAGCTGCGCGAGATCGAGGAGGTGCTTGACCCCATTCCGCTGTTTACGGTGCGAGTGCTGGAGCTTGCCCGTTGGTTGGCCGATTATTACATTTGCGGTTGGGGGGAAGTGTTGAAAGCGGCGTTGCCCCCGGGCATAAACATCGATTCCGAACGCGTCGTGCGCCTGATTCATGACAAGCCCGACTAACTGGCGGAATTTCTTGGCGCCCGCGCGCCGCGCCAGGCGGACCTTGTGCTGCGTCTGGCCACGCAAAACCCAATGCCCGTGAGCCGTCTTGTTCGCGCCGTGGGCAAGAATGTCTATTCGTCGCTCAAACAGCTTCGCGATAAAGGCTATGTGCGCATCGAACTGGAGCTGCCCGGCGCCAAAGTAAAGCCAAAACATGAAACCATCATCCGTTTGTCGGAAAAGTTGACGGAAGATCAAATCGGCCAACTTGTGCACGATTTGCAAGGCAAAGCGCCAAGGCAGGCGGCCGTGCTCTCCACGCTGCTTTCCGCCAGCTCCTCGGTGATGACGCGCGCCGAGGTGTGTCGCTACGCCGGCGCCACCGCTCAGGCGGTGAACGCCCTTGCCGCCAGGGAATATGTCATCCTTGAAAGGCGCGAAGTTTTACGCGATTATTACGGCGGCGTCAGCATTGCGCCGCCGAAGAAATTGACCCTGAATCCCGATCAGCAAAACGCCATCGCACAATTGAAGCGGGCGTTGGACGCCGGCGTGTTCAGCACGCATCTGCTGCACGGGGTCACGGGTTCGGGAAAAACCCAGGTGTACATCGAGGCCATTTATCACACGCTCGCCAAGGGTCGAAGCGCCATTGTCCTGGTGCCGGAAATCGCGCTCACGCCGCAGACGGTGCGCCGTTTTCGCGCGCACTTTGGCGACCGCGTGGCCGTGTTTCATAGCCGCATGTCGGCGGGAGAGCGTTACGATTCCTGGCGCAAGACGTGGGAGGGAAAGCACAAGATCGTCATCGGGCCGCGATCGGCCATCTTTTCACCGCTGAAAAACATTGGCTTGATTATCGTCGACGAGGAGCACGAACCATCCTACAAGCAGACCGATCAGGCGCCGCGCTACAATGGCCGCGACATTGCCGTGGTCCGCGCCCAGGTGGAAAAGGCGGTGGTCATTTTGGGGTCCGCCACGCCGGCCGTGGAATCCTATTTCAACGCCTCCATCGGAAAATACAACCTCATAGAAATGAAAAGTCGCATCGACGACGTGCCCATGCCCGAGGTGGAAATCGTCGACATGCGTCACGAACCGAAAATCATTGGCCGCAAGGAGCCGATCATTTTTTCGAGACGACTGCGGAAAAAGATCGATGAAAAACTGAGCCGGGGCGAACAGATTATTTTGTTTCTCAATCGCCGCGGATTCGCCACCATGTTCAAATGCCATGACTGCGGCTACACCGCCACGTGCGAGAACTGCGACATCTCCCTCACCTATCATGTTCATGGCCGTCTGCTAAAGTGTCATTATTGCGGCTTTACAAGGCGCGCGCCGGATGTATGCCCGGAATGTCGCGGCCGCGATGTCATGTTGCGCGGCATCGGCACGCAGCGGGTGGAGGATGAACTGCGCGAGCTTTTCCCCGGCGTCAAGGCCATGCGCATGGATATGGACACCACCAAGGGGAGAAACGCGCACGATCGCGTGCTGTCAAAGTTTGGCCGCGGCGAGTACCAGGTGCTTTTGGGCACGCAAATGGTGGCCAAGGGGCTGGACTTTCCCAACGTAACCCTGGTGGGCGTCATTTCCGCAGATACCGAGCTGTACTTTCCCGATTTTCGCGCGGCGGAGCGTACCTTCCAACTGCTGACCCAGGTCGCCGGCCGCGCCGGGCGCAAGGACAAGCTCGGCGAGGTTGTCATTCAAACCTTTTCGCCGGAACATTACAGTCTGCAATTTGCAAAAAAACATGACTATGAAAGCTTTTTCAAAGCCGAACTGTTCGACCGCAAGAGTCTGCTTTACCCGCCCTACAGCCGCCTGATCAACATCCTGTTCAAGGGGCCGGAGGAAAAGCGCGTCGAGGCGGTCGCTGTTCAGATTGCCGAACTGATTCCGCCGCACAGCGCCTACCGCATCCTCGGTCCCACGCCGGCGCAGATGGTGAAAATTCAGAACAACTATCGCTGGCAGATTATCCTGATGAGCGACAAGCAAAACGACGCCGGCGGCCGCGAGATGAAACAGGCGCTGCGCGGAGCGCTGGCGAAATTCAAGGAAAAACATCGCTCGACCAAAGTGCAGATTTCCATTGATGTGGATCCGATGTCGATTTTGTAGGCGGGCGTCAGCACCATCTTCTCCGTCCCAAATTGCATTTGGGACGGAACGGGCGGTGTTAAGCTTTACTTTTCATTGCATCTTGCGCACTTGCCCCTTGTACCTGGCCCGAATGTGCAAAAACGTCTCTTCATACAATCCCGATTTAAAATCCGGGAAACACCACCTCATGGGATTAAAGCGCCCCTTGCTGTACATCATGGTGATATCGGCGTAGATGCCGAGGTCGAGATATATTTTGTGACAGGCATATTTTGCCGAGGCGAGCACCAGCTTGTCGTAGTCCAGGTAGCCGGGGTCCAGGTTGACCTTGCGTCGACCATGCAGCGCAAGCCGGTCCTCGATTTCGTTGCATTCCAGTTTGATGCGCGGCAGCTCCTTCGGGTTGACGAGGTCGCGAAATGAATAGAACAGGCGAATGATCGGCGCTCCCATTTCGGGTTCGTAATAGTCGGTGATGTCAAAAGAAAAATCCTTGCTCTTCCAGTCCACCGGGCCGAACCTTTGTTCGAGCAGCGCGCGCGCCTGCGACAACCTGTCCGAGTCGCTGTAAAGCACGCCGCAAATCAGCTTGACCGGTGTGGGCTCGTGCGGTTTCATCGGCCTCGTCCTTTCAGACTCGTTGACTCGAATATCAACAGTCGCGACAAATCTTTATTTTTGATAATAGCCATGCTGTCGCCCCAGTGAAATAATCTCCGGAATGGCCGCCCGCGCGCGCTCAACCCATTCAGGCTCGATGTGAAACGTTTCTTTTACCAGCAAATGAACATCCCGCACGTGGCCCTTTTTCTTGCCCTGCCCGTTTAGCACCTGCACAAAATCATTATGAACGTAGACCATGCCGTCGCGATTCACCCGGGTCAGACAAATGCCGCGCATGCCCGGCCAGTAAAAGGAATCCAGCCAGTGCTTTAAAAACTCTTGCATGGAGAGCGGCTGATCGCGAAATTTGTAACGGAATTTTTTATCGGTCCTGTCAAAAGTGTACAGGTAAAAATGTTCATCGTCGGGATTGAAAACCGTCTCCACGCCGGTGTGCTCGGTGCGATAGATGCGCGAGACCTCCTTGTGAATTTGCATCGGTTGGTTGAGCAAATAGCCGGGGTCGACCAGGTATTTTTTTCCCTCCAGGAGCACGACCAGGGAACAGTGGGCGTTTAACATGCGTTGCATGTGTGCGATGACCGAATAGCATAAAAAGCCGCACTCGCTCAAAATAGCCTGCAAAAAATAGGTCAACGAAAAACAGGTGCCGCCGAGGTGAAAAGCGGCGTGATCTTCCATCACCTCCTCGGGGAGACGAATTCGCTCCGGCGCCAGATAATTTTTTTGCAGTTTGACTATTTTGCTTATATTCTCGTACGGCAGATTAGCAAAGTGAGCCAATATTTTTTCAAGAAATGCGGCGTCCGGTTTTTGTTGTTCAATATGATAAAAAGATAAAAACCGTTTCACGCTTTGCCTGTGATTTAGCGGATCAAGGTCCGTCTTGTTTTGCCTTTCCAAAATCATGGCTAAATGTAGCAATCCAATGTATGTTTCGCAAGCTTAAATCGGCACGGCAAACATTCGGAATAAAACATGCCGATAACAAGCTGTAAACGTCCATCATCCTCAGAGGAGCTGTTAGATGAAAGTAACATCGCTTTTTTTGTTGATTCTTCCCGTCTTGTTGTTTGCTCAGCCCGAACACACGGTGCTCATGTACTCCGACCCGCTGGACTCTCCCGGTTCCACCCAATTTGCCGAGTTTACCAATCGCGACGGCAATTTCATCGCCGGCAAGGGCTGGGAGGCGACGAGCAACTCCAGCCAACTGTTCATCAAAGTGCCGGAAGACCTGCCGGACGAAGGCACGTTTATCATTAACGTCACCAATTTCGATCCTGTCTCACAGCACCAGGACGACAAACAGCAGATCATCAACCTTTATTCGCAAAGAAACGGCAGCAAGGAAATATTCAACACCGACGGCTCCTGGTGGAATATCCGAACCGGCTATCCCTATTCCACCGGAACGGGGCGGGCCGGGTTCAAATTCCTTGCCGCGGCCAGGGGCATAGACACACGTGATGAGGAGAGGTGCATCGAGGACAAAAACGACTGGGACATCAATCATCAATACGAGTTCAAGGTTGTCTGGACCACCGATCAAATATACTGCTACCTCGACGACCAGCTCATGTCCACGCTGCCGTTTCAGGGCCAGGTGCAGCATTTTCAATATATTTTTATCGGCACGGACAATGTCTACACGGCGCAGCCCGGTCCCATTTATTCCAATCTTCGTATTTACAGCACCGAAGAGGCCATCGACGCTATCGACGTTTCTTTTTCCGATGTGACCAAAGTCTATAAAGCGGGGGGGACCGTCGGCTATGGACACGGCGTTTCCTTTGCCGATGTGGATCAGGACGACTTTTACGATATCTTTGTCGGCGA
>JAJRST010000174.1 GCA_024278645.1 bacterium
AAACATATATGGCCGTGGCCATCGCCCTGGCCCATTTGCGCGACAAGCGCGTCGAGCGCATTATCCTTTGTCGCCCCGCTGTTGAAGCCGGCGAAAGTCTCGGCTTTTTGCCGGGCGATTTGCGAGAAAAGATTGATCCTTATTTACGCCCTCTTTACGATGCGTTGTTCGATATGGCGCCGGGCGAAAAGCTGCGCAAGCAAATCCAAGGTGGAATTATCGAAGTCATCCCCCTGGCTTATATGCGCGGGCGCACGCTGAACAACAGCTTTGTCATTCTCGATGAGGCGCAAAACACAACCTCGGCGCAGATGAAAATGTTTCTGACGCGACTGGGGCCCAATTCGCGGGCGATTATCACCGGCGACGTCACCCAAATTGATCTGCCCGAGAAAACCACATCCGGCCTCGTCGAGATTCAGTCCATCCTGACGGGCATCGACGGCATCGAGTTTGTCTATTTAACCGATCGAGACGTCGTGCGGCATCGGTTGGTTCGTCAAATTATCAAAGCGTACGAATCTTTTGGCGCCGTTGATCAGGAAAACGATATTAAACGACTTGAGCAGGATTAACAATTGAATATCCTAAAAAGATTTCGTAAAACCGCCAATACGGATCGTCTCTTTATTGGCATCGAGTCGAACAAGTTTACGGTTCGACGATATTATTTGGAAATAGGCCTCATCTTGCTTTTCGCCTTTGTGCTTACTTTGATGTTTCCAAAGGGGAAATCATTCGAGTTTGCCGATTTACGCGAAGGCCAGGTTTATGTCGGCGACGAGATCATCGCCCCTTTTACTTTTCCCGTCAATAAAAGCCCGGAGGAATATGAGAGGGACGTTGAGCAAGCCCGCCGCAGCGTGGTGCCGGTTTTTGTGGTGGATGAGCAAGTTCGCGACCGCCAGATGAGCGAGCTCGACACGTTTTTGCAACGCATCGAACTGCTGCTCAAAAGCAAAGTCACCACCCTTGAAGAACTAAAGGCCTTGTATAACAAGACGGGCATCGTGATATCCGACGAAGACGCTGTGCTGCTATTGAATGGTTTTGTCTCTCCTACGGCGACAATAAAAACAAACGAAATAAGACCCCGCGTTAAAAAAATACAAAAAATTGCCAAAATAGTGCTCGATCTTGTTGAGAAGCGCTATGCGGCCGGTATCCTCGATACGGAAAAGACAGCCCTGGCCGAGAATACGGACAAGATATCCGTGGTTAAAAACGGCATCTCCGAGGAAGAGTCGTTGCAGTTTTATGAAGACCTTTCCGAAGCCTCGAACACATTGCTGGAAATGCTGCGCGAGGATGAATCCCTTGATGAGCGTGAGATAAAAATTGCCTACTCTATTGGAGAGCATTTTTTAAAGCCGAACATTTTATATGACAAGGCGGCGACGGATGCGTTGATCGAAGACGCCGTCGCCAATGTGCCTCTTGCCAAGGACCAGGTCCTGGCTGATGAAAAAATAATTGGCAGCCACGAAGTGCTGACAAAAGAACACATAGAGAAGCTTAATTCCCTGGCCGTCGCCAAGGCCGAGCGAGGCGAAGTCGAAAGCGTATGGATGCGTTTACTGCCAAACGTCGGCAAGTTTTTACTCGTCCTTGCCATTTTGGCTATCCTGGCTCTGTACTTGTTCAAGGATCGCCCCGATATTTTCAATGAACGCAAAAAGCTCCTGCTTGTCGGATTAAACCTGTTGATCATTGCTGTCTTGACGTTTATATCAAATCGTTTTTGGTTGTCCTCCTATATCATTCCCGTGGCCACGTTGGCGATCATCATGACCATTTTTTTCGATGCCAAGGTCGGTTTGTTTGTTACAATCACGGCGGCGCTTCTTATCGGCGCTATGCGGGGCAACGAATACAGCATCACCTTCACTTCCATCTTTGTCGGCGCCATCGCCATTCAAACCGTGCGAAAGGTGCGAACGCGAAACTGGATTATTCGCTCCGGCCTGTTGGTCGCCGCGGCCTATATCGGCGTTATTCTCATCAATGATCTTGTGTCCTATATCGAGTTCGGAGACACCCTGCGTAACTGGGGACTGGGCGTTTTAAACGGCTTCCTGGCCCCGGCATTGGCCTATCTGCTCATCATCATCTTTGAATCCGTCTTTGATATGACCACGGATATGACCTTGCTGGAGCTATCGGATTTTAATCATCCGCTGCTGCGGCAATTGCATTTTGAAGCGCCCGGCACCTATCATCACAGCTACCTTGTCGGACTTTTGGCGGAGGCGGCGACCGAGGCGTTGGGAGGAAACACACTTTTAGCGCGAGTCGGCGCCTATTATCACGATATCGGCAAACTGGAAAAACCCGAGTATTTTGTCGAAAACCAGACAAAGGGAAGAAACCCGCAGGAAAAGTTGGCGCCTTCCATGAGCTCCCTTATTTTGGCCAACCATGTTCGGCTAGGCGCCGAAATGGCCCGCGAATATGGTCTGCCAAAAATCATTGAGGACTTTATCTATCAGCACCACGGAACATCGTTGATGAATTTTTTCTATCAAAAGGCGCTGGAACAGAACCCCTCGGAAGCCGTCTCTGAAAATGAGTTTCGTTATCCGGGCCCGCGGCCGCAAACCCGCGAAACGGCGATTGTCATGCTTGCCGACGCCGTCGAAGCTTCGTCGCGAACGTTGAAAGACCCGACCCCCGGACGCATCAACAACCTCGTGGAAAAAATTATAGACGAGCGATTTAAAAGCGGCGAGCTGGATGATTCGCCGCTCACACTACGCGATCTTTCACAAATTTCATCAGCTTTTCAAAAAATTCTACACGGTCGATTCCACGGCCGCATCGAATATCCGGAAAATAACCACGACAAAAGTAATGATGATGGTCAAGATCGTGAAAAATAACATTGACATTATCAATACGATCGGCGCTCATGCCGTCGATGAATCGAGGATGATCGACCTTGTCAACTGGATTCTGGCCTCTGAAAAAAGTTCGGCGCCGTGGAATATATCGCTCATATTTGTGGATGACAAGTTCATCACGCAGTTGAATGGCAGATTTCTGGGAAAATCCACGCCAACGGATGTTATCTCGTTTAACCTGACGGACTCGCCGGAGCAGGCGGAAGGCGAGGTTTATATTTCCGTAGACACAGCGGAAGCGAATGCCCGGCAATACGCCGTCGAACTTGGCGATGAACTCTATCGTCTGGCGGCGCATGGCGTCTATCATTTGCTTGGCTATGACGACGCCGCTCCGGCGCAGCGCCGGCACATGACGGAACTGGAAAATAAAGCTCTTGAATATATTCATTCAACTTTATAAATTTGTTTTAATTTCATTAAAATAGTTGCGGAGGGAAAATTATTGGACGCGGACCCTTATGGTAGTCAAATCATTATTTTCTTAATTTTGTTGGCGTTTTCCGCTTTTTTTTCGGGTTCGGAAACGGCCTTTTTCTCAATAAACAAACTTTTATCTCAAAAGCTTTATAATGACAAAAACGCCTCCGCGCGTCGCGTCCTGGCGCTTTTAAAACATCCCCGTCGCCTTTTAATCACCATCTTGATCGGCAACACCCTGGTCAATGTGAGTGCGGCGTCCATTGCCGCCTTGCTGGTTATCGATTTTGCAAAAAAAGTTGGCATCGGCAGGGATTTGGCCATTTTTCTTAATGTCGGCGTGGTCACTTTTATGATTCTCGTGCTTAGCGAAGTGACGCCCAAAGTTATTGCCGTCAAAAGCCCCGAACGATTCGCCAAAAACGTATCGTTTTTCATACTCCTGCTGGGCTATCTGTTTTTCCCGATCAGTTATGTGCTCGACAAATTTATGGCAATGATGACTGTCTCTTTCGGCATCACCGAAAATGATAAGGAACGCCTTTTAGAAGTCGAGGAGTTTCAGACGCTTCTTGATATCGGCGAGGAGCAAGGCGATCTCGAAGATGAAGAGAAAGAGATGCTGCATTCGATTTTTGAATTTGGCGATACCAGCGTACGCGAAATAATGGTGCCGCGTACAGACGTCGTATGCGTTCCCCATGATGTCTCTGTGGATGAACTTGTCAACGTGATAAAGAGCAAAGGCCATACACGAATCCCGGTGTATCTCGAAACCATTGACCAGATACAAGGGATTGTCAATGCCAAAGACCTTTTGACATTGATATCGGAAAAAGGCAAAGAGTTTAATATACTGGAGCTGACTCGCCCGCCAATTTACGTACCGGAGAGCAAAAAAATTGACGACCTGCTGCGTCTTTTTCAAGAGGAGCGGCAGCACATGGCTATCGTTGTCGATGAGTATGGCGGCACCTCGGGCATTGTGACGCTGGAGGATGTCATCGAAGAAATTGTCGGTGAAATTCGGGATGAATACGATAAAGAACTCCCTTTGTACCGCAAAATTGACGAACGTACCTATATTATCAATGCAAAGATTGACATCGAGTCTCTTAACGACCTGATAGATATAAGCATTCCGGATACGGACGAATATGAGACTCTTGGCGGCTATATTCTTGAAAAAACAGGTTCTTTGCCAAAAGTAAACGAAACAATCCGGTGCAATGATTATCTTTTGACCATGGAAAAAGTGGAAAAGAATCGCATTGTGCAGGTTAAAGTAACTTTTGCTCCCGAGGATGAAGACGCCCGGAAGGAATCTGAGAATTGACTTGCATTACAGGTCTTGTTTTTATACTTTTTAATGCAGAATAACAAAATCGAGGAGAAACAGGATGCTAAAACTCAAATTTGACTGGCGGGATATGTTCAGGGCGCCGCGCGTCGCCTTTAGTCTTCAACGTATGTGGATCCAACTTGTTGGAATGGCTGTTGGGTATTTTATTTATTTGGTCCTTTCATATTTGAGTCTGATGCTCGCAGGCTATGAATTAAAAGCGGCATGGTCGCAGTTTGGGCTCCTGCCCTGCCTGTTCGCCATCGGCGACGCTTTTCCCTGGTACAGTTGGCTGCTCGCCTGCCTCGGCGGCCTGATTTTCTTTTTCGCCTTTCTTATAACCAACACCGCCGTCTCACGCGCCGTCTACATGACGTCGAAAGGAAATTCGTTTTATACGTGGAGAGAGGCGTTTTCCTTTTCTTTTCGCAAGATTTGGTCTATCCTGCTGACGCCGGTATCCATGATCGTGCTCATCGGCTTGATGATACTCGGCGCTCTCGTCGTTGGCTTGCTTGGAAAAATCCCTGTTGTCGGAGAGATCGGCGTCAGTTTGTTCACGGTGCTGTGGCTGCTCAGCTCTTTGCTCATCATTTTTTTCTCCATTATTACGGTCGTTGCGACTATTCTGCTGCCCAGCGTTCTGGCGACAACGGATGAGGACGCCTTTGAAGCCATCTTTCAATCCTTTTCGATTGTGTGGGGCCAGCCGTGGCGCTTTGTTTTTTATGAGGCAATGGCCATTGTCCTGTCAGTCGTCGCCTTGGGCGTTTTCGCCTTTTTTATCAAAGAGGCTTTGGCCATTATGAATTTATTGTTCGCTTCATTTATGGGTGGCGATTATGTGAATCTCGCAAATAACGGCCAGGCGTTGTTGCAGAGCTGGACGCTTTTAGCTCAAAATATTGTAGCGGCAATTTATCACGATCTTACCGGTTTCGTCTTTTTTTCACGCGAATTTATAATGATTCCACCGGCGGACCTCCCCCTCTCTGTTGTCGTCGCCTCTTATATTTTCGCGCTTAACCTTTTATTCATGGCCGGCGCTGTCGTCAGCTATGGCATTTCCACCTTTACCGCCGGCAATACTTTGGCGTTCATCGTTCTCAAATACCACAAGGACGAGGAAAATCTCCTGGAACGCCAGGACGCCGAAGAGGAAAGTGAAGAAGAGGAGGAGACAGAACCGGAA
>JAJRST010000175.1 GCA_024278645.1 bacterium
GATAGATTGATCTTGATGATTAATAAATAAAGGATTAGGGAACAGAACCCACTATTTGACGAGTTCGACTTGCTTCAGGTGGCTAAAGAAATGCAGCATAACAAGGGACAAATGTTTCATTTTTTCAACATCAAAAATCAGCCCAAAATGACAGGGGATGAATGAAATATGAAATGGCAAAAAATTGAATATCGCCGGTCTTACTTCTCCACCCCATACCGCTTCATCTTTTTCCACAAATGCGTGCGGTCAATCCCGAGGGTCTTGGCGGCGGCGCCGATGTTGCCGTTGTGGGAGAGGAGAGTGCTGCGGATGAAATCGGCCTCGAACTATTCCCGCGCCGCGCGCAGGGTTTTGGCCTGTTCGTCCGGCGGCGCGTCGCTTTTTTTCAACGCCTCGGCGACATGCTTTGCCGAGATCGTGTCGTCGTCGACGAGCATGGTCAGGCGCTCGATAACATTGCGCAACTGGCGGATGTTGCCGGGCCAGTCGTGTTCGAGGAGCAGGCGCTGCGCCCCCGGCGACAGGCGCTTGCGCGGCAGGGCCTCCTGTGCACAAAACTGCGTTAAAAAGTGCTGCACGAGGTCGGCGATGTCCTCGCGGCGCCTGCGCAGCGGCGGCACGTGCAGGGTGAGCACGGCCAGCCGCCAGTACAAATCCTCGCGGAAGTTGCCCTCGGCCATTTCCTGCTCCAAGTTCTTGTTCGTCGCCGCGACGATGCGCACGTCGATTGCGGTCGGTTTTGTTGAGCCGACGCGTTCGATGACGTTGTCTTCCAGAGCGCGCAGGATTTTGGCCTGCATCATCAGGCTGGTGTAGCCGATTTCATCGAGGAACAGCGTGCCCGTGTGCGCCGCTTCAAACTTGCCGATTTTGCGTGCGTGCGCGCCGGTAAAGGCGCCGCGTTCGTGGCCGAACAATTCGCTCTCGATGAGATTTTCCGGCACGGCGGCGCAGTTCACGGCCACAAACGGCCCGCCGGCGCGTTCGCTGTTGTTGTGGATGGCGCGGGCGATCATCTCCTTGCCCGTGCCGCTGTCGCCGGAGATGAGCACTTTGCTGCTGTTTTTTGCCGCGCGGTCAATGAATTGAAAGATGTCGGCCATGGCCGCACTGGACCCCACCATTTTATAGCGTTCCTTTTGCTCGGCCAGCAGGCGGTTGCGCTGGCGCAGCAGGTGCGATTTTTCCAGCGCGTTGCGCACTTTGACCAGGGTTTTGCGCGGATCGTCGTCTTTTTCGATGAAATCATAAGCGCCGATCTTTGTCGCTTCCACGGCCACGGGAATGGTGCCCGTGCCGCTGATGATGATCACCGGCAGCTCCGGTCTGGACCGGGCGACTTTTTGCATCACTTCCATGCCGTTGATGCGCGGCAGATCGAGGTCGAGCAGCATCAGGTCATAACGGTTCGTCTGTTTCAGCATGTCCAACGCCGTCTTGCCGTCCCCGGCCTGCGCCGTGGCGTATCCCTCATCCAGTAGAATATCGTTTAAACTTTCGCGGAAAAAGGGATCATCGTCGACGAGTAAAATGTAATTTTTCAAGGTATGTTTCCTTTTTGCAACATCTAGGCGGAATCCCGTTGATTTTGGTCTTTTACAAACAACGGCAAATAGATCGAAAAGATAGAGCCAACGCCGACCTGACTTTCGACTTCGATTTGACCGTGATGCTCGTTAATGATTTTTTGCACAATAGCCAGTCCTAAACCGCTGCTTTCTTTAGAGTAAGAAAAGTTGGGTTCGAACAGTCTATCGATTGCTTCGGGGGGAATGCCTTTGCCATTGTCGCGAATTTCAATGATGGCGTAATCCCTTGGGCGCTCATCGTGCTGTGCAAATTGCAAGCGGCGTGCCAGGCGAGTCGTCACGGAAATGCGTCCCCCTTCCGGCATGGCGTCTATGGCGTTGTTGACCAGGTTCTCGATGACGGAATGCATTTGCTCGGTATCAATATTGATTTTGGCGGCGTCGCTTTTGGAAAAATTCCCGATAATGCGAATGTCCGGCGGACATGTCAATCTCAAGGCTTCCAGGGCTTTTCGTAGAAAGGCGGACAAATCCACTACAACGAATTGCGGCGATTCAAGATTGATGTATTTCATAAAATTGCGCGTCATCACCCGCAGCGATTCTATCCGATCCTCAATTTTACTGAAATGATTTTCCAGTTGTTTGTCCAGGTCGGGCGGCTTGCGGCTGACCAGGGTTCTCATTTTCTGGATGACCAGCAAAATGGCGCCAAGCGGGTTTTTCAAGTCATGCGCCACGCGTTGCGCCAGCCTGGTCCAGCTCTTTATCTTTGCCAGTTCCGCTTGAATTGACAGGTCTGTAAAAGCGATCAGAAATGTGCGTCGCGAAAAAAATGTAGTTGGCAGCGGTTCAATAGTCATTTTGAGGGTGCGCAATCCGGCTTCAGTTTCCAGGGAGAACGACAGCTCCCGGCGCATATACAAGCTTCCGTCTCGCCATGCCAATAATGCCTCTCTGACAGGCCGGCGCTCCTCAAAGCATTCATGGAGCTGTGGCAATTTACGATGTGAGCTGTTCCGGAGGTCGAACCATTCGACAAGATGGGGATTATAATTCAGTACACGCAGTTTTTTGTCGACGATGGCAATGGCGCGCGCGTCCGTTTCAACCAAGTAGTCGACGAATTGGTTAATGCTCACATGCTGCACATGTTCTTTTACTGAAAACAGGACAAGAAGAATGAATAGCAGCGACAGCGACAGCCAGAGAAACGGAAAAATGTTTCGATGCACCCAGTAGAGTCGATTTCGTTCAACTTTGTAGCCGCGCACTTTTATGCCACCTCTTAACAGGATTTCTTTTTTCTTTGTTTTATATGCCGGGCGCGTACACACATAGGCGGCGTTGGGCCACTTTGTCAATAATCTGAAATTATAGTCCAATAACACACTATTCAGGCTGCCTCGCACGATATACTCCGCGTAGCCGTCGCTGTCCAAGTCCGGCCCGTAGTGAAGATAATTTATTTTTTCAGGCCAGTAAAAAAGGGTGGTCGCCAGAAAATCATTGTCTATAATGGCCAACTCCTTTTCTCTTTTTGCCACCAAGAATTGGACACCGGGTTTAGAAGGCGAGGTAAACGGTATGACGTCTTCAATGCGAAAGTCGTATTGTTTTTGCATCCGCAGTTCAAGATTTGACGGATCAAAAATGCGGATTTCCATCCTTGCGTTGACGCCCCATGCAACGGTAAAGATGACCAATTCTTTTTTACCGTCGCCGGTAAAGTCTAGATAGAATGCTTTTGTGTCAATATCTTCCTGATCCGAGAGTTGGAAAAAATTTTTTACATGAATACGGGGGATGAGTTCGAACCAGATGAGATAAGGAAAAATATCCGAAAAACCGTTGGCCAGGGCGCCGTTTGACGGCGTCCCGGTATGCAGGATGAGTTCCGGCGCGCCGTCGTTGTCAAAATCATCGAGAAAGGGCGTACCGGGTTGGGCGCCAAAAGTCAGGCTGTCCATCAAGGCCCCGTCAGGATAGCTGTTCAGGTAGATGCCGCGTTTGACCCGTGCATGAGAAACATTCAGGATGGTTAACAGCTCTTTTTTCCCATTGTTATCAATGTCGAGAAAGTAAAGCTTTTTAATTTCAGGATCCCAAGGATAGACGTTTCCATTCTTCTTACGCGGCGAGCCTTTGACAATAAAAAATCGACAAATGAGCTCCACCGTCCCCTGATATTTATAGACGTCAATGAAAAGAGAGTCGTTTTTTATAAATGGAAAAAATATTTCCGGTATGTTATCGCCATCTGCATCAATAAAATCCATTCGACGGATAAAAATGACTTTCGGATCATAGTTCACGCGTACATGAATGTCTCCATTTGCATCTTTAATTTGAAAGTGGGGCGGTGTGTCGTTGCTTTTTCTAGGGTAAAATGATACTGTTTCGAGGAGGCCATCGTTTTCAAAGTCGACAAAGTTCGCATACTCAAATTCTTCAAAAGGTACAAGGATATATGGGTAACATTGCGCACGAAAGCCCCATGTTTGCATGACTTGCTGTGCAAAAAGCGGCTTTATAAGCAGCAATATAAGAAGGAGAATTCTCATGGCATCTCAAATTATGGCCTGCGCCTCATTTGCTAATACTTGTTCTGCGACTGTAAGGGGGGAAAGTTCAGATATAAATAGTATAAAAATCCTTGATTAAAATTGCAAGCAATCAAACAAGAAAATTAGAGTTGGGTTCCATCTTAGAGATGGGACCCAACTTTCACCCACTGCAAAACATGCCTCCCCACGCACACCGGCTCGCCCTTTTGGTTGTGGATTTCAATTTTGGCCACGCTGCGCCGCTTTTCCGGTTGGACTTCTTCAACGACATAGCTGACCGTGATCGTATCCCCAATGAACACCGGCTTGATGAAGCGAATGCGGTCATAGCCCACGGACACCGGCGTTTCGTCGATGCCGCTGCCTACGGCGTTTTGGATGATTAGCGAGGAGGTGGTGGACATAAATCCGACGAGCAGCGCGCCGTGCACCAGGCGTCTGCCGTAGGGCGATTTTTTCATGTATTCTTCATCGACGTGATTGCGCGCAAAATCGCCGGTGACGCCGGAGAAGAGGTAAACGTCGCTCTCGGCGATGGTTTTGCTGAATGTGGCGGATTCGCCGATTTTGAGGGGAAGGTCTGACATGATTTTCCTTTTGTTAAATGTTCAAATTTGTTCATTTTTTCCTTGAAAATCGGGAGTTCATGTCTCGATTTTCAAGGAAAAATAGCCCCATTCACGATAATAGACAATGTGTCACCGAAGCTTTTTTATCATTTCAATGAAATGAACTAAATTGGTTGCGGTCAAGCCAGGATTCACTGGATAGGGCTCGCTGCATGTCGGAATGATCACAAAATTATTTTCCGTCCCAATATCCCGGATGGCTGTTGTCAGGCTTTTGCTGCTTTTTGGCGTTGATGTAAACTTGACCTCGACGCAAACAAACGGCCGGTCTGCTTTTGTGAGCACGAGGTCGCACTCGGCTCCGTCCTGAGTGCGATAATAATAATAGTCAAAAGCGCCGTCGAACACGGAGATGATCTGCTCAATGACAAAGGCCTCCCAGGAATGGCCCAGCGCTGGATGGCCGAGGATGCTGTTCATGTCGGGAATGTCCAGTAGGTAATGCAGCAGCCCGGAATCCCGTATATACAGTTTTGGCGATTTGACCAGTCTCTTTTTTATATTGGTAAAATAGGGCAAAAGTTGGCGGATGATATATGTGTTCTCAAAATAATCAATTATTGTGGAAACCACGGCATTTCGAATATCCAGGGATTTTGAGAACAGGCTTTTATTAAGCACCTGCCCGGTGGAGTGTGCAACCATGCGCAGACATCGCCTGATGAGCTGCGGCGACAATGACAAACCCAATAGCGGAATGTCCCGCTCTACAAAAGTCTTGACAAATGATTCGAACCAGAGCTTTTGGAAATGATCATCCTGCGCTAACAGCGGTTCCGGGAATCCCCCTTTGAGCCAAAGGGTGTTTTGATCGATAGTTGGCGCCGCTTCGAGGACGTTCAACCCCGTCAGCTCAAGATAGGCGATACGGCCCGCGAGAGTCTCGGAACTTAATTTCAAAATGTGCGGGTTTGCCGAGCCCAGGAGTACAAATCTGCCTGGCTTGCGGTTTTTATCGATGACGCCGCGAAGGATTGGAAAAAGGTCCGGTTTTCTTTGCACCTCGTCGAGAATGATACATCGATCCTGGTTCTGCTCAAAAAATAATTCAGCGTGCTCAAGTCGATTCAGGTCGCTTTCCAGCTCCATATCCAGATAAATTGAGTCGCGCTTAAAATGCTTCTGGAGTGATTTCGCAAGCGTCGTCTTGCCCACTTGCCGCGCGCCCAATATTGCAACGGCCGGAAATAAATTCAGCCGATTGAGGATGGTATCAGATAAGAGACGTGGTATGTACATAATTATCCCTGCAATTTTGTTAAAAATATGCAAAATTGCAGGGATAATTGCAAGTTGTTTTTAAAAATCAGGGGAAAGTTAAAATTCGTTGGCTTGCAATTCTTCATCCAGCCGGCGCCCGCTGTCGAAAAGTCGCCGGATGGCATCACGTTCGCGGCTATAATGTTAATTCAATGATGATGTGATGGAGATCATTTGGGACCTCGGCCAAATCCAGGATCAAGCCCCCGGATGATGATGAATAGGGAACGCTTGTCCCGGTCAAAAATAATATCGCCGACTTTGGCGATCCTTCAAATTTGGGCAACAGAATTTTATTGTCCCTTTCCATCACGTGGACAAATACTTTGTTTCCCTTTTGCGTGGTCACGCCCCATTTTTGCGGCGCAATGGGGCCGCCACGCGTGCCGTAAACGCTCTCGCCGTACACAGCCAGCCAGTCGCCGATCTTTTTCAGCACATCGATCTGTCGCTGCTCGATGCGACCGTCGAGCATGGGGCTGACGTTGAGCAGCAGGTTGCCGTCTCCGCCGACCGTTTGCAGCAGGATGCGCAGGCACTCGTCCGCGGATTTCAGCTCGTCGTTGGGCTTCCACGCCCACTGCCGGCCGATAGTGATGCAGGATTCCCACGGCGTTTCCGGGTTAAAGGCGCCGACGCGCTGCTCCGGCGTCTCAAAGTCGCCGGCGAACCGCGCCCCCTTGCTGACGCCCTCCATGCCCGCGCGCCCCTTGTCGACGCGGTTGTTGATCAGCAGTTCGTCGTTCAGCCCGCGCAGCCAGGCGTACAAATCCATGCCCATCTCGTGCGTCCACGGCTCTTCCCATTCGCCGTCGAACCAGAGGACTTGCGTGTCATATTTTTCGATCAGCTCCCTGATCTGCCCTTTCATGTCGGCGACATATTTGGACATCTCTGCATTTTCCTTGCGCATTTTTTGCCGTTCAGCAAATAGATGGGATAGTCGGGATGCCGCCAGTCTAGGATGGAATAATAGGTCCCGAACAGAATGCCGCGTCTCTTGCATGCCTCGGATAGTTCTTTGACAATGTCTCGCTTGAACGGCCCGGCCATGATGTCGTAATCGGTATAATCGGAATCCCACAAGGCAAAGCCGTCGTGGTGCTTTGTGACCAGTATGATGTACTTCATTCCGGCCGCCTTGGCGATGCGCACCCATTCGTCGGCGTCAAAGAGCACGGGATTGAATTCTTTGTAAAGCTTGTCGTACTCTTCCGTCGGCACTTGCTTGCCGCGCGACCAGCCGATTTCCGTGCCGCGCAGGGTCACCGGCCCCCAGTGGATGAACATGCCGAAACGCATGTCCCGCCATTTTTCCAGGGATGCCCGGTTGGTGTGCAGAGCCGGGTTGGCCTCGCCGCCGCCGCCGAGATTTTGCGCGGCGAGAGCCGAGGCTAATAAAAGGAGAAAAAGGAGCTGTTTCATGGGAGGGACCTCTTGGAATTTGTATAACTAAGCGGCGACTTGAGAGTATAACTCACGCAAAGCCGCAATGACGCAAAGATGTCGCAAAGAAAACCAAAAAACTTTGCGATTTCTTTGCATGTACTTTGTGCAACGATTCAGCCGCGAGGACAAAAATTGGCAA
>JAJRST010000176.1 GCA_024278645.1 bacterium
ATCCTTTCGTATAACATCACCCTGAAAACCGCTACATGTTCAATATTCGCTGTCCCGCCAACGTTAAAATCACTTTACTCTTTTATTAACAATTGTATAAAGCATTTTTATCTGCTGTCTAAAATCTTGCAGGCATGAACAGAAGAGTTGCAATTCGTACACGCAAAAATGCTTTTCATCTTTGAAAAATTTATATTACTTTAAGCATGATGTCTTATCCTGGCGTGTCTATAATATTGTCTTGAAAAAAGAGGCCCTTATGAAAAAAGTGCTCCTGGCGTTGCTGATTATTATACTTGTTATTCTGGCAATCTATTTTCTGACAAGGCAAAAACCCGGTTCGCTGGAGTCCCAAGCCTTCAAACAAGACCGGATGCTGATCAACGGGGAAAATCCGGATACGCTCGAGGTCTGCTCCTTCAACATCCAATTTCTGGGAAGTTTTAAAAAGCGCGATGATGCGGCCCTGGCGGACATTTTGAAAGACTATGACATCGTCGTCGTCCAGGAATTGGTGGCGCCGCCGTACGACGGCGTCTATCCCGACGGACAATCCTACACCGGCGACAAAGAGGCCGCTGAATTTTTTGACGCCATGCAGTCGCACGGATTTTCATACCTACTTTCAGAAGAAGACACCGGAACCGGCGACAAGATTCACAAAAAATCCTCGTCCACGGAATGGTTTGTTTCCTTTTACAAACCGAACATCGTCTCCACAGCCAGCGATCTGCCGCAGGGATTCCTTGCACAAGATCGCTCCAATAACGACGATTACGAACGCGTTCCCTATGCCTTTCCCTTTCGCGCCGCCAACAACCGCCTCGACTTTGTTCTCATTTCGGTGCACCTGCAGCCCGGCGCCAGGCCGGCGGAACGCGAGCGCCGTGCGCATGAGCTGGCGTCCATCGGCGGCTGGATTGACGAGCATGACGACGTAGAAAAGGATTTTATCATCCTGGGCGACATGAATATTTACAGCGCTGAGGAATTGACGGCTGTGACGCCGCAAGGCTTCATTTCTCTCAACGACGAATGCCGGATGACCAACACGCTGTCCACAGCGGGCAAAGGACAGCCGTACGATCATGTGATGTACAACCCCGGTTTCACCACGGAAATCGACGCCGCTTTTGATTTGTACGTTATCAACCTGGTCGAAGTGATGCGCCCTTACTGGACGGCTGACGCCCCTTACCCCGGCGACCCCTATGTGCACAACACCTTCAAGCAATATTATTCCGATCACTTTCCCGTCGTTTTTCGACTCATTACGCCGATGCAGGACGACGACGGCCTGGCAATGTAGAGGAGGTTTGAGATTATTTTTTATGGTAATAGGCTTTGCCTTTACGTTCGCCCCTCGGCGTGTCCATTGTAAATTCGATGACCAGCCCCTTGCCGTCATCGACAAGCGACCATTTTTGCCGAGTTTTAATCTTAAAGGAACGGCCCTGTCGCTCCATTGGTATAATGGAGTTCAGGAGCAATTCGTCTCCCTGAAGCTCCGCTTTGACCTCCCTCGCGCCGCGACCGCTTTCTTCCTTAACCGCCTTGCCATCCAGCGTCAAATTTGAAGTGACGATGCGTTCCTCGCCATCCCGATCTTTGATATGACGCTCGATGACAACCTTGTTTTCATCCTGGGTAACGACCATTTTAACGGCATTAAATTCACCTTTACCGCCGCGCCCTCCGGCTTGCGGCAGCTCGCTTCGCGCCTGGTCGAGTTCCCAAACGCCGCTGAAATCGACGTCGCCGGCGATGAGAACGCCGCAAGACATTAACATCATCAAAACAGATAAAGCACGCATTTGAAATCTCCTTTGTAATTTTTCACCATCAGACAAAAGTTGTCGGTCATTTGACAATCGCTATCTGAAAATATTCCAAGGAAAATGCTTCCGTTGCGCAGAAAGACAAACCGGCGGGATGACGCCCATAAAAAGCCCTCAAAAGCGGGCGCTCTTGAGGGCCAATGATTATCTTACAATTTCAAAATCCCCACCCAACCCGTCGGCGGAATTCCAACCGATCCACACTTTCATCTTGCCGGGTTCGACGACGAATGTGTTGTCAAGACCGTAAAAACCGCACTGGTCGGAGGTCAGGGTAAACTCGACGGTTTTCGTTTCGCCCGGTGTAAGCGCCACTCGTTGAAAGCCTTTCAGCTCCTTCACCGGGCGGGCGACGCTGCCGACAAGATCGCGAATGTAAAGCTGCACGATTTCGGTCGCCTCGAATTCGCCGCTGTTTGTAATATCCGCGGACACACGGATCGCATCGCCGATTTTTAATTCTGGGGAGGACAGCTTGAGATTGTCGTAATTAAACGTCGTATAACTCAGGCCGTAGCCAAAGACATACTCGGGCGTAAAATCGACGTCCAGATATTTTGATGTGAACCCTTGCGGATCCAGCGGCGTGCCCATGGGGATGCCCAGCTCGCTGGCCAATGGCGGACGCCCGGTGTTGCGATGCGAGTAGTAGATCGGAATCTGGCCGACGGCGCGCGGAAAGGTGACGGTGAGCTTGCCGGAGGGCGAGGCTTTGCCGAAAATCAGATCGGCCAGCGCCGGGCCGCCCATTGTGCCGGGATGAAAATAGTAGAGCACGGCGTTCGCCTGTTCGGTCACTTTTTGAAACGTCAACGGTCGTCCGGCCATAATGACGACGACCATGGGCTTGCCGGTTTTGGCGATCTCCGCAACCAACGCCTCCTGGGCGCCGGGCAAATTCAAAAAGGCGCGCGAATGCGCTTCGCCGGAGAGGATTTGCTCTTCGCCCAAAAGCAGCACAACGGCGTCCGACGCCCCGGCGGCGTCAACCGCTTCGGCAAATCCATCTTTTTCCGTGGTGCGGCTTTTTTGCAATCCCGAGGCAAAGAGGAGGTTGTCGCCGAGCAGTTCCGCAAACGCCTGCCGCAGCGTGATCACGGCGCTAGCGTCGCCGTCCATCGACCAGCAGCCCATCTGGTCCACCGGCGAGTCGGCCAGGGGGCCGATGAGGGCGATCTTTTTCCCCGGCGACAGCGGCAATACGCCGTCGTTTTTGAGCAGCACCGCGCTTTCAAGCGCCGCCTGTTTGGCGATGGCCTTGTGCTCGTCGCTCAAAATCTTGCGCAGATTCTTGCCGTCGTTGTAAGGACGCTCGAACAGCCCCTTGCGGATTTTGATGCGCAGGATGTTGCCGACCATATCGTCAATCAGCGTCTCCGAAACCACGCCCTCTTTTACGAGTTTTTTCAATTCCGCAGCGTACGCATCCCCTACCATTTCCATGTCAACGCCCGCCCTGGCGGCTTTCAGGGCGACCTCGCGCTTGTCGGCGCAAAAGCCGTGCGCGATCATTTCCGTCGTCGACGTCCAGTCCGAGACGACAAAGCCGTCAAAGCCCCACTCATCGCGCAAAATCGTTCGCAGCGTAAACTCGTCTCCCGTTGCGGGGACGCCGTTGATGTCATTGAAGGCGCTCATCAACGTGCCGACGCCGGCATCGACTACCGCCCGGTAGGGCGGCAAAAAGACGTTGCGAAGCTGTCTTTCCGGGATGTTGGTGCTGTTGTAATCGCGGCCGCCTTCGGCTGCGCCATAGCCGACATAGTGCTTGGCGCAGGCGACGATGCTGCCGGCGTCGCTCAAATCGTCGCCCTGAAAGCCTTTGACCATGGCGACGCCGAGCACGCTGGTGAGATAAGGATCTTCGCCGCAGGTCTCGGCGATGCGTCCCCAGCGGGGATCTCGGGTGATGTCGATCATCGGCGCGAACGTCCAATGCACGCCGTCCGCCGAGGCTTCGATGGCGGCCATGCGCGCGCCTCTTTGAATCAATTCCGGGTTCCAGGTGCACGACTGGCCGAGCGGAATCGGCAGCACAGTTCGGTAGCCATGAATGACGTCGCGACCGAAGATAAGCGGAATGCCCATGCGCGACTTTTCCA
>JAJRST010000177.1 GCA_024278645.1 bacterium
TGCGCCAGTTCGAACCGTCCTTTTCGCCGCGCCGTAGCGCCGGTAAATGCGCCTCGCTCATGCCCGAAAAGCTCGCTTTCCAGCAGCGTCTCCGGCAGCGCGCCGCAATTGACGGCGATGAACGGCTTGCCGGCGCGCCCTCCTGTATCGTGAATGGCACGGGCGATGATCTCCTTGCCCGTGCCGGTCTCGCCGGAAATGAGCACCGGGATGTCGTCAAAAGCCACCTTTGCACCAACTGCAAAATGCCGCTCATTGGACTGTTCGGCGCATGAATGATGTGCGCAAAGGAACCGGCGTCGGATGTTTTCGGGGCCGCAGTCGCGCTCAGGTCGCGCAGTTCTTTTTGCAATTGCAAAATTTCACCTTCCCTGTCGCTCAGCGCCCGGCGGTTTTCCTCGGATCGTGTTTTCTCATCCGCCAGCCGCGCCTGCAATTGCCGCAGACCGCCTTCCGCCTCGGACAACTTTTGTTCCCGGACGGCTATTTCCCGGGCATACCGTTCCTGCATCTCCTTTTCCGAGCGGCCTCGTTGATAATGCGCCAGCGCAAAAAGAGCGCCGGCGCTCAACGCCGACGCCGCCACGGCTTGCAGCCACGGCAGGGCGACGGCGTTTGTTTTGAAGATGATGACAACGGCGAGAAGGTACAAAATCAAAAGAGCGCTAAAAGCAGCCGCTCCACGCCAGGTCGTTGCGCTGAAAAGCAGCGCCAGGCCGATAAAGACCAGCATAATGAGCGCCGAGGCCAACGCGCCGGGCGTGCGAATGAAATTTCGCTCGATGATATTTTCCGCGACCGTGAGATGGATGAGCGACGCCGGAAAAGCGGGGTGCAGCGGCGTCACCTTCATCGGCGCGGCGCCGGGGGCGGTGACGCCGACAAAAACCAGTTTGTCCTTCACACGCAGGCTTTCCGGCGCCTGCTGAAACGTCTGCAACAGGTCGACGAGGCTCATGGACGGCAGTCTGTCCATGCGAAAATGATTGAGGCGGATGTGATGCCGCGCGTCAGTCGGAATGACGATGGCCGCCGAATCGGTGCTCATGATGATGTTGTCGGCGTTCACCTGAATGTTTGCCTCGCCGAGCAAAAACCGTCGGGCGCATTCCAGACCGAGGGATGGAACAATGGAATCGCCCCGGGCCGCCAGCAAGCCGTGGCGGGCCACGGTCTCCTCCGCCAGGTTGCCGAACCCCATGCCGCGGACGATGTCCGGCAGCGGCTCGAACGGCAACCGCGGTGCGTCGCCAAGCGCATAAGAGACGCCGTTCTGGCTGATGCGATCGGTCAAGTGCGAAAACGCAAACGGTAAAATGACGTTGCCCGCTGTTCTCACAAAATGGCTAAAGTCCCGGTCATATTCGGGATAGCGTTTATCCGGCGTGGAAAACAGCACGTCAATGGCGACAAGGCGTGCGCCGGCCTGTTTGAGAACATGAACGAGATAGCCGTAATAATCCCTGGTCAGCGGCCAGCCGCCGAGTTCGTCCACGTCCCGCGAGTCGATATAGACGAAGAAAACCTTGTCCGATACATCGCGGGCGCCAAGCTTTAGCAGAAAATCGGCGTTCAGATCGGCAAATAAATCGGCTGCGGGACGCGGCAGCATCGCGGCGAGCGCCAGGAAAAAGATGACGCCCGCCAGGACGACCTGTTGTCTTTTATTCGTCATCATGGATTTCCGTTGCAATATTCAAAGATAATATAGGAGAGTTGCGTCAACAAATCCAGTCTTTTTCGTTGTCGTCCGGTGAAAGATGTGAAACCGTTAAACGCGAAAAAATCATTCGCCGCCGACTTGTTCATAAAACGGCAACTGTAAAACAATGTGACGCCCAATAATTTTTATAAAAAATGCTTGCAAGTTAGGCGAAACAGTTTTAAAATGACAGGAGATTAAACCGGTTCAAAAATAAATTGAAAAGGAAACGCATCGTGAAAAAAACAAGAAGAGATTTCCTGAAAACCACGGGCGCCGGCATTGCCGGCGCGGCCCTGGCATCGACCATTCCCGCCAGGGTGCTGGGCGCCAACGATCGTGTGCGCATGGCCATGATCGGCGTCAACGGCCGAGGCTTTGGCATGAGCTCGGAATTCGCTCAAAATCCGAATGTTGAAATCACCTACATTTGCGATGTCGATTCGCGCGCCATCGATAAAACCGTGGCCGCGGTCAAGGAAGTCGCCGGCAAGGCGCCAAAAGGCGTCGTCGATCTCCGCCAGGCCCTGGACAGCAAGGATGTCGACGCCATCTACATTGCCACGCCCGACCATTGGCACGCGCCGGCGTCCATCATGGCTCTAAAGGCGGGCAAGCACGTTTACGTGGAAAAGCCGCTCGGGCATAATCCCCGCGAAGGCGAGCTGTTGGTGGCGGCGCAGCAAAAATACGGCAAAGTGGTGCAAATGGGCAACCAGCAGCGTTCCTCCTGGCACACCATGCAGGCGCTGCAAAAGGTGCGCGACGGCGTCATCGGCCGCGTTTACATGGGCAAGGCCTATTACGCCAACACTCGCGGTCCCATCGGCCGCGGCAAGACAGCCCCGGTCCCCGAATGGCTGAACTGGGAGCTGTGGCAGGGGCCGGCCCCGCGCATCGCTTATCGCGATAATGTCGTTCATTACAACTGGCACTGGTTCTGGCGCTGGGGCACCGGCGAGGCGCTCAACAACGGCACGCACGAAGTGGACGTCTGCCGCTGG
Source organism: bacterium (assembly GCA_024278645.1). Lineage (GTDB taxonomy): Bacteria > Zhuqueibacterota > Zhuqueibacteria > Residuimicrobiales > Krinioviventaceae > JAJRST01. Next base: position 2,707 of record JAJRST010000177.1, read on the forward strand.
TTCCTGGGCGTGGACTACCCGACCAAAGTGGTCTCCACCGGCGGCCGCTTCCACTATGACGACGACTGGGAATTTTACGACACCCAGTACATCGGCTGGGAGTTCGAGGGCCGCAAAGCCATCCTCTGGGAAGGCCGTAGCTGCAATGGCCGGCCGGTCGAGGGACGCGGCCGCGGCGCCGACATTTACGGCGAGGAGGGCACGCTGGTCATCGACCGCAACGGCTATGTTTTTTACGACCGAAAGAACAAGGTGATCGAAGAGGTCAAGACCGGAGACTTTAACGCCTCCATGGACACCAGCGGCGTCGGCGGCTCCATGAACGGCGCGCACATCGCCAACTTTATCAATGCCATCGTCAAGGGCGAAAAACTGAATGCGCCGGCGACGGACGCCGCCAAGAGCGTGCTGCTGCTGCACCTCGGCAACATCGCCCAGGCCAAGGGCCGCTCCTTGCACATCGACCCGCGCAACGGCCGCATCGTCGACGACGCCGACGCCACGAAAATGTGGTCCCGCGATTACGAACCCGGCTGGGAGCCGATCGTTTGATCATCGCGTACATTGTTTGATGAAAATGAAACCGATCGCCGATTTTGCGATCGGTTTTTTTGATGCCGATAAGAATGCGAGGATTGCAATTTGGTGCTTGGAATTTCGAGTTGTGAAATCACAAATTCCAAAATCCAAACAAATCTCAAATCTCAAATTCCAATGACCAAACGAGCAACCGTTTGAGATTTGGAGTTTGTTTGGAATTTGGATATTGGAATTTGGAGTTTATCAATGAGTACACTTTACATCACCGAAGCCAACACCGTTGTGCGTCTTTCCTCGCGCACTTTGCAAATCACCAAGGACCGCGAAAACGGCGTGTTTCTAGACGACGACGGCCGCCGAACATTTTTTAGATATTACGACGAACGGCTCAAGCGCGGCGTGCGCGGGCACAATCCCAAGCTCAATCCGCGCGACATTATGAAGCGACAAGTGCGCGCCATGGCCGCGACGATCAAAAGATATGCACCTTACAAACCGTTTCAATACCGGGCATGATATGTTTGTCATCGTCTCTTATGATATTGTCGACGACAAACGGCGCACCAAGCTGGCGAAAAAATTGTGCAATTGGGGCCAGCGGGTGCAATACAGCGTTTTCGAATGCATCGTCGACAAGCAGCAATACAAGCAGATGAAAAAAGAAATCCTGAAATTTGTCGATGTGAAAAAGGACAGTCTGCGTTTGTATCGTTTGTGCAATGACTGCAAACGCCGTATCGAATCATTCGGCGTCAAACATGGGGCGGAGGAAAAAGAA
>JAJRST010000178.1 GCA_024278645.1 bacterium
CCGATATTTTTGATATCCACGAGCTGGAACAGAATATCCTCGACAAGAACGTTCGACCATTGAAAGCCGCGCACGGTGCCTCGAAGCCCAAGGCCGCGGCGCAGCGAATCGGTGCTGTCCGGGTAAAAAGCCCACTCGCTGTTCAAATAGTCGTCGAATACATAATAGCTTTCCTGATCGGCGTTGAGAATATCCTTGCCAAAATAGCCGTTCCAGGCGTTCGACCATCCCGGATCGACGGCGTCGTCAAACTTGTCCGGCCATGCGATGGGCCAGGTTTCCGGCTGGTGGCTCATGGCAATCTTTTGCACATCATCGTTGGCGAATCCTGGAAGAGGCGCGTTGCATTGCCAGTTGCCCAGGTCGTCGGAATCGCCGGAAGCGGGGCTGGCATCGTTGCCGGTGACCGTGCCGTTGGCCTCCGACACAATGTGGCGGATGATGCCGTCCACGTCCTTGACTTCGGCGCCGAAAAAATAGGTGATCAAATTAATATAGGAATGCCCGGAGTTGATCGGCCACTCGCCGATGTCGTCCGGGTTTGTATTGCGGCGGCCGACGTAACCTTCATTGTAAAAAGAGGTCCTGATCTGGTTGCCGGAATGAAAATTTCGATAACTATACATTTCATCGCCGTGCACATCATCGATTTTGACTTGCGCCAAAGCGAGAGACAAGGGACAAAGCAGTATGAATGCAAGAAATATGGGCAGCATGTTTCTCATCACAAAAATCTCCTTTCCTTAAAATCCGATGCTCAAACCAAGCTGCACCTGCCTCGGCGCAATATACCATTCGGGTCTGGCATACAAATCCTGAACCGTGCTGACCCGCACCGGATTATAGGCGACGGTTTCAAATCTCGGATTTGTCGTATAGTCCGGCGAACCGGTGTCGGAATAGACGATCGTCGCCGCTCTGTTGTCAAACAGGTTGTAAACATAGAGGAAAAGAGTCAATTCGGAAACGCCGAGGGAGAACCGTTTGGTCATATACAAATCGACGCTAAAAATGTCGGGTCGGCGCGAGCTGTTCTCGGGCAGGGCGCTGAGCGCCGTGCCGCCGACGCGTTCGGCGACGGCGAACGACGGCGTGTACGGCAAACCGGATCGATACTTGCCGACCAGGGATGCGTTCCAGGTCTTCAAACGATAGATGAGCTGCGCGTTCAACGTGTGGCGTTGATCCCAGTTCAGGGGAATCAAGTTTCGCCGCGGCTCATTTTCGTTGATTTGCGCGTAAAAAGCATCCGACGGGTTGGAATAGGTGCCTTCGGCGATCTGGAAGGAATAGTCCAGCTTGGCGGAAAAATTGTTCCTGTAGCGTCGCTCCGCTTTTACGGTGATGCCGCGCACATTGGCGTAATCCTTGTTCTCATACACGGAATAGGAGACCACCTTGCGCGCCGTGCGAATGAGCGGCGAGGCGCCCACCCAGTCGCGAATGTCGCGATAAAACAAGGTGACGTCGACGCCCAGGCCGGGAACGATCTCCTGCTGCAGGCCGATTTCGTATTGCGTGGTACGTTGCGGCTTTAGATCGGCGTTGCCAAAAATGGAATAGCCGCCGCCGGAGTTCAGCTTAAAATCGGGCGCCGCATAAAGATATTGAAATTCGGGAATCTGAAAGAAATGGCCGTAGGAAAAATGGATGACGCCCCGATCGGTGATCGGGTAGGCGATGCCCAGGCGCGGGCTGAACTGCATTTTGGGATCCACCTTTTTGTGCATGAATTCGCGTCGTTCATCCGGCGTATACTCTTGCAGCAAGGAATCCGGCGCGCCGGGATTTTTATATTTATTCACATCCTTAAAGGGGTTGTAAATATTCGGGTCCTCCGGATCGGCCGGTACGACGCTGTTGGCGTCAAAATAGTCGAAACGCACGCCGATGTTCATAATTAAATCCGCGAGCTCGATTTTGTCCTGAATATAGGCAGACAATTCCCGGGGTGTCCTTTTATAAGCGTTGCGATAAATATTGGAAACATCCGGAACCACGGGCACAAAAGGGACGACCTCCTCGTTGCGCCCCGCCACTTTTTTCGGCAAAAGCGTGTATGTATCAAGATTGAGCTCGTACAGGCGCAATTCGAACCCGCCCTTGAATTGATGAACATCGTTGGTCTGACTGGTCATGTCGAATTTGCCAATCCAGTAGGCGGTGCTGCGATAGGTCTGGTTGAGGTTGGCGCCGGAGCGAAAAAAACTGTAGGAAATCGGCGTTCTGGCGGAATCCTGGTGCACATAACCGTAGGGCTGCGCGGGATCCGCTACCCAATCGTACTGAATGCCATATTGCTGCAAGGCGTTCAAAAGGCTGTCGCCACGAGTCGTGTAAGGATCAAAAGTAAAAGACGGATTGAGCGAATCCTCGGGAACGCGCACCAGCCACCTGGGCGTATAGTTGGGATCCTTGAACACATAGCTCTCGTAACTGTTGCGCATGTGATTGATCTTGAATTCGTAAAACGTTCTGGAAGAGAGCACATGATTGAGCGACAACAGATGCGTCTGCGTATTGCCCAGGCTTTGCGGTATGCCGCCGGGTACATATTTATAGGCGCGATTCCACGAGCGCTCATTGTGCCAGTCGCTCAAGTTAAGACTGTAGCGCAGCTTGACGCCCGAGGTCATTTTCCAGGTCAGCTTGCCCAGCGCCGACCAGCGTCGGTGCGGGTTCATGGGCACAAGCGAGCTGTCTCCCGGCACGCCGGAGGGCAAAAACCATTCGCGCCCGTAAAGGTAGCCTTCGTTTTTAAAATAACGGGCATTGGCAAAAAAGGATATTCTTCTTTTCGTTCCGGGCACGGGGCCGCTGAGACTGCCCTCAAGGTTGTAGGTCGGATTGAACTTTAACAGCGGGTCTTCGGCTTCGCTGTTCACCGTTGTGACGCCGGTGAGCGAATCGGTTGCGGCGACGACCTTGTTCATGACGCTAAAGACGTCGTCCGAGCTCAGGTAATCGCCGACATAACTCTTGATCTGGCCGTGGTAGTCGGCGCCGCCGTCCTTGGTGATGATGTTGATGATGCCGGACATGGCCTGGCCGTATTCGGCGTTAAAGGTGCCGGAAATAACCTGAAGCTCCTGCACGGCGGAATTTTCAATGGCCGCCGTCGGGCTGTTGGAAAAAGCGTCCGTGGAAGCGACGCCGTCGACCCAGTAGGCCACCTCGCCGGAACGGCCGCCGCGAATATGCAGCCCGTCGGCCCTGACAATGCCGGCCTGCAGTTCCAGCACATCGTTGACATTATCCACGGGCAACGCCTGGATTTGCTCGGCGCCGACGGAGGATAAGGAAGAAGTGATGTCCATTTGCACCAGGGGACGCTCCGCGACAATGGTCACCTCTTCACCGGCCTCCAAAACAGTCGGCGGCAATTTGACGTTCAAAGAGGTGGTCAAGTCGATGCGTACATCCACATTTTCGATTCTTTTCGTCGCATATCCCATCATGGTCACAACAACGGTATAACGTCCCGGCGGCAGGTTGATGACCTGGTAATCGCCCTCCAGGTCGCTCGCATCTCCCATGTTCGTCCC
>JAJRST010000179.1 GCA_024278645.1 bacterium
CCGAACGCCGCGGCGCTCTGTCCGTTACATCGAACGGCCAGCGTGTCAACTATCCCCTTGGTGATCTGTTTGAAATTCGCAGCGGCGACAGCGACGCCGTCTATGACCTGCGTTTCCCGCCGGTTCAAAAGGTCGTCGTGCGTCTTTTTGCCGATCGGGCCGCCGTGGAAAATTGCATGATCAACGGCGAGTGCGCCTTTGAGACGTTTCAACAAGTGGGCAGCCTTAACGGGCAGCCGGCCGACGCCAAAGTGTTTACGCTCGACTCCCTGGCCGGGGTCGTCACTTTTGGCGACGGCATCGAAGGCTTTCGACCGCCGGTGGGCTCGTTCATTCTCGCCGAATACACCACCGCCGGCCATGACGGTTTTACGGCCATGGCCCGCGCCATGCGACGCGTGACGTCCAGCGTGCCCATCAAAATCGGCGCCACCATGCTGCCGGCGCACCCCACGCTGCCGGAGTCGACCTACGTGCCCGCGGATTCGCTGCAAGCGGTGTTCGAACAGATGGATTTTCTGGTACTGCACCATTACCTGCCGACCAACAGCGCGCGCACCCGGACCTACAACCAGCGCCGCCAGGCGGCCCTGGAGCGCGTGCAGGATCAGGACGACATGTTCCGGCTATTCCGCGACGCCTCCCGCGAGGCGCTGGGGTATGAAAAGGAGATCGGCCTGGCGATCACCGAATGGAACGTGTTCAACAAATCGGATTCCCTGGTGCGGCGCAACCGCGCCCTGGAAACCGCGGTCATCGGCGCCGAGTGGCTGATTCGCAGCGTCAACCGCCTGTCGCGGACGCCGGTATGGTTTGCCGAGCAGTTTGATCTCGCCGCATGGGATTCCAAATTCGCCCTCATCGAGTTGGAGACCATCGCCCATGCCATTGCGCCGCTTGGATACCTGTTTTCAGCGCTGCGTCCCTGGCGCGGCATGACGCAGCGGCTGCCGGTCTCGGTGCAATCGCCGGAGGCGCAAGCCTATGACGCGACCATTCCTTATATCCGCGCCGCCGCCGTGCGTTCGTCGGACGGCGACACGCTGCTGGCCATGATCAGCAACAACGCGGAACAGGATTCCATTGCCTGCACGATAACGCTGCAAGGCTTTGCCGTGAAACGGGCCACGGTGCGCTTTCTTGCCGGCGCCGAGCCGCAAGCGAACAATGACGGCGGCGATCCTGCGAGACTGACCGAACCTGTCGCCCTGACGTCGAACACGATCATTATGCCGCCGCACTCGATCGCGTTTCTGAGCAGCTATGCGGATGACGCGACGGCCGTCGTATCCGATGATCCGTTCTTGCCGCATCGGGCGACGTTGGCGCAAAACTATCCCAACCCGTTCAACCCGCGGACCACGATCCGTTTTTTTCTACCCGAAAAACAGCGCGTTGTCTTGAAAGTCTACGACATTCGCGGCAAACAGGTCGCAACACCGGTTGAAGGCGAACGGGCGCCCGGCGAGCATCGCATCGTATTCGACGCCGTCGCCCTCGGCAGCGGCGTTTATTTCTATTCGCTGTCAACGGCTCGTTTTACGAAGGTGAGAAAAATGCTTTTGATGCAATAGCATGTCGACGTTGCCTTTCGGCAGTTCCCGATCTCGATCTGCATACTATTTTTTTTGCATGTATTTTATAAAAAATTATGCAGAATTTGCAATCGGGAGATGAAAAATGATGACGACAAAATTTTTAAATGCTCACGACCTTGCATGGATAGACTGGACTCATTCACGATCTTTACGAAGCCGTGGCCGCAGCAACAATCAACGGCGCCGGGAAGCAAGGCGGCTCATGCCGGCGCTTCTTATGCTGTTTATAGCGACGCTTTTTTTTATTTTTCCCCAAAACAGTCACGCTCAAATCATTGGCGTTGCCTGGAAAGCTGAAAGCGCCGGCCTGGAATTGCTGCTAAACCGGGACGGCGCCTACCGTTTTCGCGGCCCCACCGGCGAAAGCCGGGGATGGTACGCCCTTGCCGGCGACATACTTCAAATGCAGGATGCCTTGACCGGGGTGACAAGCGTTTATCGCATTACATTGGTCAAACCCGGCGTTATAGTGCTGAGCGATTCGTTCGGAGGAGCGGTTGAAATGACCGCCGGAGACGAGAGCGCGGCAACAGTGCTGGCCAACGCCAATGGCCGACAGCTCACCGAGGCCGACATGGAAGTCGGCTATGATATGATACGCCTGATTATTGACGCTCCCCTGACTGAACATGAAAAGACGCGCTTGCGCCAAAAAGCCATCGAGGAGTTCAAGGGGCAGCCGCTTGAATTTTTGCAGCAAGTCTCCAGTCTCGGGCAAGCCCTCGCTCCTTTGCGCAACCTGCGAGACCCGCAGCAGTTGGGGTTGGCGCGCCAGAAATTGTTCGCCGAACTTTACTTTGCCAGCAAGCCCTTGCCCGAGGATCAAAAACCGGAAATCATCCGTATCATCAATGAACATGTTCGGGTTGTGGCCGAGGACCCGGAGAATAAAGTGTTGCTGACAGATCGCGACATCGATGCTTTTCTCGCTTTTAATGATTTTATCGCTGCATTGACCGGCAGCCCTCCCCTGACGTCCGGGGCAAGCGGCGCCGACTTGCGCCAAATGCTGCAAAAGCAATTCAACTCGCTCCCCCTGCAAACCAAGCAAGATATCGCCGCTGTGTACCCGGTTTGGCAGGCGATAAACAAAGTCTGGCCGGGATTGGCGCAACCGCAGCGGCGGCAGATCGTTTCCCAATACCGAACGGCCATGAACAATACATCGTCGGACGCCTTGAACCAAGCGCCCATCCTTACGGATCCCCGGGCCATGAGCCAGGCGAGTCCGCAACAAATTTATCAACGATCGATGGACTCCATGAAACAATCGGTCATGACCGGATGGATGCGCCAGATCACTTTCATGAACACCATGAACGTTGCGGCGGGCGGGGGAACTTCTTTTTGGCCGTCGGCTTTTGATTAGAGTGCATGGTATGCCCGGCTCCGGGAACCGGCGATATGTTTTCCCGGTATGCCTGCGGCGGGAAAATGATGTGCGCTTTGACGTCGTCGGGATTGTAAGCGGCGGCGTCCACGTCGCCGCTGGTGTGGCGAGGATTGCGAGGAAGATATTTCAATAAATATGGCGAGATCGTAAATCATGGTGTAAAATGCGACTCGACAGCATCCAAAAATGCTTCAATATCGTGCAGGCGGTTTTGATACAGTTGATACACTATCTTGAAATCAACGTCCTGGTATTGGTGAACGATCAAATTCCTGAAACCAGCCATTGGTATGATTGTTTCAACCAAATCAGGTTTTATAATGCCGTGCTCCTCAAGTCGATAAAAAATATCGGAAATCGACCCCGGCGCCCCCCACCCTTCACCGGAAATAATGTGCGAGCCAATGTCGATGCATCCCTGGATGGCTTGTTGTAAATTCAGCAATACCGACTCTTGTGCGTCCTCGTTTTTCAGGAAATCTTTTTCGGACATTGTGCTCTTTGCGACAAGCCTGTCAAGGTTGTGCCTGATATGGGAGATTTTTTTATAGAGAACTGACGTCTTTACCATCTTTTAATCTCTCGATAGCGTTTGCGTGCATGCTTTTCGCGAACTGTTTAAATGTGATTTGGAAATCCAGACACTCGACTATTTTCTGCGCCCGGAATTGACGATTTTTCGCCATATTGTTTTCTATTAAAACTATACCGTCCGTCAAAATTTCAAACAAGAGAATCAAATTTACTTATTCCATGTCGACAAGGTCCGGTTCGGTTCCCAAGGCCCGGACGAGTTGCAAGAAATACTTTTCACGCCTTAAATAATTCTCGTAATTCAATAAACGTTTTTCAAATAAAATGGCAAGATCAATATCGCTGCCGTCGGTTGCCCTTCCCGTTGCATGGGAGCCAAACAGGTAAACGGCGGTAATTTCGGGATTGTCATTAAAGACAGGTGAAATTTTATTTCGGATTTGTTCGATCATCAGTCATTGCTTAAATAGTATTATTTATAACAAGTTAATGCAAAACTGTAAAAATTGCAATATCTTTTCCGCCTCGCTCGTCCGCCCTTGTCTGACGAGCGAATAAACATTTCACATTTCTCGCCGTGCCGGGCAGCGTCGCCAAATAGCCTGCGCAAATTTAAAAGACTTGATAATGCTGACGACGAAGCATACAACCCCGGTTGTCCGAAGGATGCCGGGTGTTGGAATTGCAAAGAAAAAAACCGGCGTCCCAACAATCGGGACGACCGGTTTTTTCTCATACGAGGGGATAAAAATCATTTACAGTAGTGTCACCTTTTCAAACATGAGATGCAAAAAACCATGGACGGTTCCGGGCACGGGCGACATGTTTCCCTGCATGTCCTGCGGCGGGAAAATGACGTGCGCTTCAATGTTGTCCGGGCTGTGATCCGTTGCATCCACATCGGCGCTGGTTATTAACATCAAGTCATCGGTGCGCGTGCGCGTCGAGACCATGATGTGAATCAATCGATCCTTGGCGACAATGGCGCCGTTCCCGTCCATCAG